>NZ_JAOBSU010000005.1:0-28274 GCF_025447695.1 Streptococcus danieliae
CCGCACTACACTACCAAATAGGAATACCTACTTATTTGAAATAAGGCGACAATAAGTATGAGTTTTTAGAGGTGCCCATAAATGTCTCAAAGACTTTAGAGAAAATCTCATCCACCTGACGGATTTCAGTTTCAATCAAGTCATAGAAAAGATCCGCTCTTCTTTCTTCAAAATGTGAGAGTAAGAGTTGATAGATATTATAGTGGTACTTTAGTTTATCAGAAAAGGAAATGAGCTTATCACGAATCTGTCTGCTGTTAGTCCACATTCGGAAGGTTCGATCATAGAAGGTTTTTTCACTGAGATTGTAGCTATTTTTTTGGATGAGTCTCCAATGCTTCTTTAAGCCACGGTATTCGATAGACTTAGTGTTTTTAAAGTCATTCATAATTTGAATACGAAGTCTATTCATACCACGGGCTAGATGTTGCATGATATGGAATCTGTCTAAGATTATCTGTGCATTCGGAAATAGTCGCTTAACAAGGCCAAAATAGGGGGAATACATATCCATGGTAATAAACTTAACCTTTTGACGCACTTTCAAGTCGTAGTTTTGGAAGTAGTTTCGAATGACAGTCTCGGTTCTTCCGTTTAAGACAGTGATAATAGCAGATGTTTCGTAATCTTGAGCAATGAAACACATTTCTCCTTTTTTAAAGGCAAACTCATCCCAGCTCATAACTTTGGGCAGAGAGGTAAAAGAAGGTTTGAAGGAAAATTCTTGTAGTTTTCTAAGAACTGTGGATGTAGAGATACTTAACCTACGAGCAATATCTGTCATAGATTGTTTCTCAATGAGTAGATCCGCTATTTTCTGGAAGATTTGAACAGAAATTTGATGATTTTTCTGGACGATAGGTGTTTCGGAAACGACTACTTTTCGACAGGATTTGCATTGAAATCTTCTCTTCTTAAGAGCTAAGACAGTAGGAAGTCCTTGGACTTCTAGCAGAGGGATCTTAGACTCACGTTGAAAGTCAAATTTAATCATATCTCCTTGGCAATGAGGGCAAGCAGGTGTATCATAGTCTAACTTAGCACGAAGTACCTGATGGGTCTTTTCTTTGTATGCGAAAAGAATTTTGATGTTTTTGTCTGTTAAACCAAGCAATTCTGTGGTATTCTTAATAGGTTCCATATGATTCTCCTAGTGTTAGTTTTGTCGCTTTACATTATAGGTCATATGGAACTTTTTTTCTACTCAAAAAGCCCTATAACCTCTATTCTGGATTTTCACCCACTCTAGAAATTATAGAGCCAAAAAAATCCAAGCTCCATAAACACACAAGCTGGGTCTGTCCCAGCTTTTTTAAACTCCAGCTGCGAGATTCTCAAGCCATCTTTGGTATAATAAAAACAATTGAACAAATAGAAGGATAGATTATGAAACTCATTTCTTGGAATATTGATTCGTTAAATGCGGCCTTAACCAGTGATTCGGCTCGGGCTCAATTGTCACAAGCTGTTTTGCAAACCTTGGTGGCTGAGGATGCTGATGTGATTGCCATTCAGGAAACCAAATTGTCGGCTAAGGGCCCTACCAAAAAACACCTCGAAATTCTCGCGGATCTATTCCCAGACTACGAAAATACCTGGCGCTCCTCTGTCGAACCAGCCCGCAAGGGGTATGCGGGAACCATGTTCCTCTATAAAAAAGAGTTGGAGCCTGTCATCTCCTACCCGGAAATTGGAGCTCCTTCAACCATGGACCTCGAAGGTCGCATCATTACTCTAGAATTCCCTGAATTCTACGTGACCCAGGTTTATACTCCAAATGCTGGAGATGGCCTCAAACGATTGGCAGAACGTCAAGTTTGGGATGCATGCTATGCCGACTACCTGGCCAGTCTTGATCAGAACAAACCCGTTCTGGCAACGGGTGACTACAATGTAGCCCACAATGAAATCGACCTCGCCAATCCTGCCTCCAACCGACGCTCTCCAGGCTTTACCGATGAGGAGCGCCAAGGCTTCAGCAACCTCTTGGCCAAAGGCTTTACAGACACCTTCCGCCATCTTCACGGTATGGTTCCCGACCACTACACCTGGTGGGCTCAACGCAGCCGTACCAGCAAAATCAACAATACTGGCTGGAGAATCGACTACTGGTTGGTCAGCGACCGCCTAGCCGATAAGGTCCAAGAATCAAGCATGATTGATTCCGGTGCCCGCCAGGATCACACACCAATTCTCTTAGAGATTGATCTCTAAAAACGACGATAAAACCCACGAGCATTCCAACTCGTGGGTTTTATCGTCTCTGAAAAATTCTTCTCCTACCAAAAACTGGCGGAGGGCTAGGCTGATTTCACCTACCTTCTACTTCCGTCTCATCCTTACGAGACGGAGGCTAGGTGTCGCATCCTTGAGTGCAAAAGATTCCAGTTGGTTGACTTGGGAGCGAAGGATATTAGCCTCTTGGCTGCTAATATGGCCGTCATTTTCATAATCAAAAATCGCTTTTCGTTCTAGATAGTAGGCCTTGAGCATCTCTTTGGAACGGTAGGCCTGCTCTCTCAACAAGACACGATTGACAAAGCCTCCATCCCCAATAATCGCTGTTTCCCGGATCCGCCAATCTTGGACAAATTGAATCAGGGAATCCGTGTAGACTCCTTGTAAGTCTGCCAAAGCATCCACAATGACCTCTGTATTCTCCAAATAGAGCATGGCCAAATCGTCTTCATCATCCTGAGTCAAACGGAGATTTTGGTGGTGCATCCACTGGCGGCTACTGGCCCCGAGGGTCAAAATTTCATGTAGGAGGAGGCGGAGTACCCGCCAAACAACCAGGAGTACGTAGGTCAATTTGGACACTACCGACCGATTGATCCGTCGTTCCATGGCACGGAGATAACGCTGGTAGGCAAAGTAAGCCCGCTCGGAAATCTGGTCATCTTCATAGGCCTGTTCCAAACCATCATTTTCGACACTTAAAATCAAAAGCATCAAGTCCGTCCATTCCTCCTGAATGGTCTTGCCTTCTTGGGCAATGGTCAGGTTGACCAGGCGATCATTGTAGTTGTCCAACACCAAGTAGAGTGAGGTTTTGGACTGGGATTGATAGAGCTCGCTTTCCAACTGCTTCATCACATCCGTCAGAATGGCAATCTCCATCAAGTGATCAGCCTCTTCCCGATTGGGTTCTGCCAGATTGGGCAAGACCAAGAGCCCGGTCAAGAAGCTCAGAATTGTCACCCCGGCCACCAAAAAGAGCAATACAGGATACTCTTCCTTGAGCTCTTGCGGCAAGAGCAGGATAGTCGCAATGGAGACCGTCCCTTTTACCCCTGCAAAGGTCAAGATTAACAGATCCTGCTCCCCTTTTTCTTTTTTGAAAAAAGCTTGAAGGGTATAAAAAATCCGTAACATGACATAGCGGATTCCAAAAAGAAGAGCGGTTAAAGCCAGGCAGAGACCAAGGAGTAAGACCGTGTCGTAGACTGGACTAGTGAGGATAGGATCAACCAGGAAGACCATCTCGATCCCAAAGAGGAGAAAGACCGAGCCATTGAGCATAAAGGTCAAGGCCTTCCAGACAATCTCCGTGGTTTCAAAAACCTCCGCTTCCAAGGGGTTAATCCGTCGGAATCGGCTAGCCTTGAGAATCCCTGCAACCACAACGGCAATAATCCCAGACACATGGAATTCTTCAGCTAGGAAAAAAGTCAAGAGGGGCAAACCCAACTCCAGCAGCAGCTCACCTGCCACATCGACCGCCTGGAACCGCATCAGAATATTGTGAACCCACCGGTTCAAGAGGGCTGTCACAATCCCGACCAGGGCTCCTCCCAACATCTGCAACAGGAGATTCCCACCAGCATGGGCCAGGGAGAAAGCACCCGACGACCAGGCTAAAATAGCCACCTGAAAAGTCACCAGTCCACTGGCATCATTGAGCAAACCCTCTCCCTGCAAAATGTTAGCCGACTTGCTACTAAAGCGAAAACGCTGGGCTAGGGAAGAAAAGGCAATCAAGTCCGTTGGCCCCAAGGCTGCCCCCACAGCAATACAGGCTGCAAAGGGTAACAGAGGCATTTGCTGGGCTAATAAACTGCCCAGAACAAAGGTCGTTGCAAAAATTCCCGGAAAAATCAAATAAAGAATGATTTTCCAATGCTGAAGGATGCTGGAAACATCCGCCTCCTCGGCTTCTCGAAAGACCAGAGGTCCGATGATCAGGGCTAGAAACAGCTCGGTATCAAATTCAAATTGCCGATCAATCAAAAAATAACCAAGCATAATCCCAAATAGGATCTGCAAAAAGGGGATGGGTAAACGTGGAAAAACCTTATTGATCGCATTGGATAGAATGAGTAAGGTCAAAAAGACCAAAAGAATCACTAAGGGGCCCATCTACTTACCCCTCTCCCCGACAAATTTTCTGGTAGCGACTCTTCTCTTGATCAATCAAAGCCTTGGTTTTCTGCTCATCCTGGTGTTGAATTTGCTTAGAACAACGAGCCATCTCCAAATTTAACAAACGTTGCTGCTTACGACGAATTTTCCGAAAACGGCTGCTATCCGCCTCGGCTGGAGCTTCCTCCAAACGGGTCACAGTCCGCCGTTCCCGCAAGCGTTGCAAGCGTTCTTCAAATCTAGCTTTATCCATGATTCTCTTCTTTCTTTTCAATCATAATTAAAAATGGGGGTGTATTGCGTTGGTTCAAGGGCTTGTATTCCATAACCGTATAATGCTCCTGAGGCAGGGTTTGGACAAAGTCTAACAGCGCATCCTTTTCCTCAGGACCACCGGCATGACCCCAATAGACCATAATTGCGATCCGTCCTCCCGGAACCAGAGCACGGCAAGCACTGGACACAGCCACGAGGGTTGTCTCAGGCAAGGTCACTAAACTCTTATCTGCTGCCGGTAAATAACCCAAATTAAAAATGGCAGCACGAATGCTGGTCACATACTGTTCCAACTGCTCATGGCCGACCAGATGCAAACTCACATTGGCCAGACCTGCTGCTGCTAAACGGGCCTGGGTCTTCTCCAAAGCCACCTGCTGAATATCAAAGGCATGGACATGGCCACTATGCTGAGCTAAAAACAGTGTATCATGGCCATTTCCCATGGTTGCATCGACCGCAATCGCATCTGGACCCAACACCTGAGCCAAAAATTCATGGGCCAGTTCCAAAGGTTTTTGAACCATTTTGACCTTCCCTTTCTCGTTTTAAAGATGTTCCCATTATACCATTTTTATCCAAAAAGAAAGCAAGCTAACTCAAGGCTATCTTGCTTGTTTGCCTGTAAAGCGCCAACGAAAACGGAGGCCCTGATAGGCGGGATATTCAATCAATAGGAGGCCCAGACTAAGGAGCAGGCTGCCAAGCACATCACTGGGATAGTGGACGCCCAGATAGACCCGCGACAGCGGCAAGAGCAAAATCAGAATGACCAAAACTACTTGAAGCAGGCGTCTGAGGCCGATCGAGCTGATTCCCTGGGTAACCAGAATCAGCAAGGAGCCAAGGACCAAACCAGCTGCCAGAGCATGGCCACTTGGAAAGGAGAACCCATGCTCAACCACTAGATGCTCCAGACTGGGGCGGGGCCGTTGGTAAATGTTTTTGAGCAAGACTACCAGTAGACCTGTCAGGATCAAATTCCCAGCCAGAAAAAGGGCTTCACTGTAGTAGCGTTTCCAGACCAAAAAAAGCGTCATCACTGTGACCCAGGTGATAATCACCGGCATATTGCCAAGCTTGGTCAGGGTGGCAAAGAAGCTCGTTAGGCCTGCTGGCAGATCGCCCCGCACAGCCGTCTGTACCATTCCATCAAAAGTCTCCAGATGCTGGGGATAAAACCGAACGGTATAGCCTAAAATAACAAAGAGCAAGAGGCAGAAACTGCCCTTGCTCCAATAGAGTTGCTTATTCTGCATAAGCTTTCACCAAAGGTTTCATCAAGGCCCAAACCAGACCAAAACTGATCGTGTAGACAACACCGGAAATCAAGTTAAAAGGAAGAATCATAGCTTGAAGATAGGTTCCAATCCCAATAATCTTCCCAATGTCAAAGCCGGCAAACTGGGCATAGAGGGGAATCGCATAGAAATAGTTCATGGCCACCATAGCTAGTGTCAAGGCTAGTGTCGCTAGACCACCGGCGAGGAAATACTGAACATAAGAATCCTTCTTCCGCCAAACCAAGGCCAAAACAAGAATAAAGACAAATACAGCCAGCATATTCATCGGCAAACCAATCATCGTTGACACTCCCTGGTTATTCAAAACTAACTTCAAAAGGGAACGAAGCAAGAGCACCAGGCTAGCTTGTTTCAAGCCAAACAGTTCTAAAGCTACCAAAATTGGCAAAATGCTGAGGTCTAACTGTAAGAAATCAGCTCCTGGAATAATCGGCATTGCGAAAAACATGAGAATAAATGAGAGGGCAGAAAGAACCGCCACAATGGTCAACTGTCTAACTCGAGTCATATCAGTACTCCTTACTTTATCTTATCCTGTACATAATGATGTACTTCTTCCAAGCCGACAAACTGCTGTTGGCGAAGAGCTTCATAAACCACCATACAAACCGCATTCGAAAGGTTTAAACTCCGAACATGGTCGTCATTCATGGGGATCCGAATGGCTTGACTCCGTTGATCCTGCAGAAAGGCTTCCGGAAGGCCTGTATCCTCACGCCCAAAGATGAAATAGACGTCTTCAGCTAGCTGATAATCCATCTGGGCATAGGTCTGTTCTGCAAATTTGGTAACGGGGTAGAGTTTCTTTCCTCCATGTTGGGCCAAGAAGTCCTCTAGGGAATCATAGTGGTGAATATCCAATTGATCCCAGTAATCCAAACCAGCCCGTTTCATTTTTTTATCATCCAAAGGAAAACCCAAAGGATGAATCAAATGAAGGGGACTATTGGTTGCCGCACAGGTCCTAGCAATATTACCCGTGTTCTGGGGTATCTGGGGTTGGTATAATACAATGTTATTCACAGAAATTCCCTTTCCAGCTAAAAAAATAGCCACATCACCCGGAGTCAAGCTCGGCGGACAATGTGGTGCCAAACTTGATTAACTTAGGTCACAACAGGTTTGAGCTAAATCAATCAAATTACTTTTTTAGTATATACTAGGAGCTCCCTATCTGTCAAGCTTCTTGATTTCTTTTTTCAAAAAATGAAAGGAAGCTGGAACTGGAGCCTCCCCGCCTTCCGACCAGGGATGACAGGAGAGAATCCGTTTGGTTCCCAGATACAAGCCCCATAAACCATAAGCTTCAATCGCCTGGATCATATAGGTGGAGCAAGTTGGACTATAGATGCAGGAAGGAGGAAAGAGGGGCGAGATAAAACGTTGGTAGAAGCGAACACAGAGGATTAGCAAATGGCTCATCATCTTTTCCGAGCAGACTTCTTGGCCGTCACCGCTAAATTATGCAATTGACTCACTTCTTTTTTATTGAGGCGCCGGAATTCTCCTGGAGCCAAGCCGGCTGCATCCAAGTGGCCGAAGTGGGTCCGTGACAGTTTATCAACCTCTAAGCCAACCGCTTCAAACATTTTCTTGACCTGGTGGTTGCGGCCCTCGTGAATGGTCAGTTCAACCACTGAACGGTTTTTAGCTGGATCAACTTTCAAGATATTATAAACAGCTGGTTTGGTTTTTTTGCCGTCAGTCACAACTCCGCGAGTCAAGGGACGCAGATTCTCCTTGGTTGCCAGTCCTTTCACACGCGCCAGATAGACCTTGTCTAGTTCATTGCGGGGGTGGATCATCTCATCGGTAAAGTCCCCATCATTGGTCAATAACAGAACCCCACTAGTATCCCAGTCCAGCCGTCCAACCGGATAAATCCGTTCCTTAACGCTGCCAAAGAAATCGAGGACGGTCCGCCGGCCCTTGTCATCGCTAACACTGGAAATCACGCCTCGGGGTTTGTTTAAGAGGTAGTAAACTTTTTCCTCCTGATAAATTGGCTGCCCTTCGACTTCTACACGGTCGCCCTTTTTGACAGTAGTGGCTAATTCCTTAACCACCTGGCCATTGATGGTTACCCGGCCCAGCTTAATCAACTCTTCCGCTTTTCGCCGACTAGCAATACCCGCATGGGCAATATATTTATTAATTCTCATTTTCTTCCTCAATCCTAAATAAAGACAGTTCTTCCTGGTCTTCTTCCTCAACTTGAACCTGGGGTAAATCCTCCAAATGGTTCATCCCCATATAATCCAAAAAATAGTCCGTCGTGCCATAAAGATTCGGACGGCCAAGGGTTTCCTTTTTGCCGACTTCTTTGATTAAACCAAATCCTTGCAACTTAGCTAGAGCTCCGCTGGAGTTAACCCCGCGAATGGCATCAATTTCAATCCGGGTAATGGGTTGGCGGTAAGCAATAATCGAAAGAACCTCCAAACTGGCCCGGGACAGCGACTGTTGCATAGGGGTTTGGGCATAGGCTTCCAGTAGGGAAGCGTAGGCAGGTTTGGTCACCAAACGCAAGTTACCCTTGGTCTCAATCACGGTCAAGCTAGAATCCGGATTCTGATTATAGGCTTGCCCCAGAGTCTGAAGTAGGCTTTCCAACTGGGTCGGAGCTACATTCAACATGGAACTCAAATGAAGACGATCCAGACCATCCTCCCCTGCTGTAAATAAAAGGGCCTCTAAGGCTGCTAATTGACTCATGACACCTGTCCTTCTATCCATATTTCATCAAAGGTTTCTGGCTGATGGAGACGGATTTCCTGGATTTTCACCAACTCCAAGCAGGCCAAAAATTGTGTAATCATTTGCGAGAGCGATTCCGCCTGGGAAAGGAGCTGGCTGAAAGCCAATTTCCCCTTAGCCCGTACCAAACCTTGGCGAATCTGCTCCATCGAATCCTCAATCCGGAAATCATCCCGCTCCACCGTCGTCTGCTGACCCTGTCGCTTCTTTTTCTCCTGCCGCAACAGATGGGAGAAGGTCAAGAAGAGATCCGTAGCAGTCACATCGCGATTCAAAACAACCACTTCTGAAGCCAGGGGCAGGGCCGGATGGCTATAGTAACGTGAGCGCTCCTCGTGCTGCTGGGCCAATTCCTGACTAGCTGCTTTAAAATAGCGATAGTCTTCCAATTGTTGCAGGAGATTTTGTTCCAAATCCTCGATGGGCTCATCGTCTTCCTGCTGCTGAATCTGAGGTAAGAGCTTGCGACTCTTCAGTAAAATCAACTGACTGGCCATGACCATATACTCAGACGCCACCTCTAAGCGGAGGGCTTGGAGGGTGGAGAGATAGGCTAGGTATTGTTCAATGACTTCCAAGAGAGGAACATCATAAATATCCATTTGGTAGCGGGAGACCAGGTGCAAAAGCAAGTCCAGTGGCCCCTCAAAATCTTTGATTTTTATTTCCATTTGCGGTACTTCTCAATACTGTGCAGGGAGCGGAGCCCAAGATTGTCTGCAATTGTCAACAGGCCCACCCCAGCCTGCAATTCTTTAAAAATATATTGCTCCCGTAAGCTTTGGGGAGAGTGCGGGACCAGTCCCTGCTCCTCCAAATAGGCCTTGATTTGCAGAAAGACCCACTGACGGGTATAGGGTTTACCTTGGTGTTCAAAGATGTAGGAAGTTTGGCTTGTTTGATCTAGGGCCTGGCTCAGATGCGAACTTAACTCCAGAACGCGGCGCCTCCCACTTTGGCCAACCTGTAGTAGTCTCAGAGCCGGCTGTAAGTCCGTCCGTTCTAGCTGGATAATCTCTGTTGCCTGTAGGCCAGTCTCCAAGATCAAGGCGACCAGAATTTGCCCTTGGGGATACTGGGTGGCTGTCTCAAACAAATCCTTAGCCAGCAAAGTCCGGTCAGGAGTACTAGGCTCCTCTTTCCTTTCCAAAGGAGGTAAGGTGAGGCGATGGTACTGGTCGCTATGACCCTCCTCATAAAGAAAGAGGAGGAATTGATTAATAGCCGATAATTTCCGGCGCTGGGCGGTTACACTAAGCTGGGCCAGGGAATCACGATAGAGTTTCAGACCTAACTCGTCTACTACTGCTCCCTGCAGACTTTTGGCCAGTTGCTGGAGGTCGGAACTATAGGCTGCTCGGGTATTGGCTGACAAGCGTTTGGAGTCTAAAAAGGCTTCAATCCAGTCTTTCATTTGGGACTCATTTCATAATACTGACCAAACTCGTGGAGCAGGGCATTGGTGGCCTTCAAAATGGATTTCCGGGCGATAATTCCTTCCAAGACACCTTGGTCATCCAAAACGGGTAGGAAGGATTCATCAACCAGTTTATGGAAAACCTCGGTTAAGCTGTAACCAGGACCCAGGGTTAATCCATCGCGTTTCACCATATGAGAAATGTCCATACTTTCCAGCTCCTCAGCAGACAGATTGTGTTTCATTTGGTAGCTGAGAATGTCCGTCAGAGAAATCGTCCCAACATAGTGACCGTGGTCAGTGACCACGGGAATCCGAGTGTAGCTAATCTGGCTCAACAACAGAATCACATGGTCGACATTGTGACTATCAATGACCACCGCCAGATTTTTGGCCGGCGTGAGGAAGGTCGATTCTTGAGCCTTCAAATAATCCTCTAGTGGTTCTGCAATCATTGGATGGTAAACTCCTTGCTTAGGCCTGGGAAAAGCTGATGGTCACGCGTGTAGTAATCAATCCGAACCAGTGTACCTTGGATTGAGAGGACGGCATAGAGCCGCTCCAAGATTTGGCCTCGGGGCTGGCTGACAGAACCTGGATTCACATAGAGAATCCCCGCTTCCTGATAAGCAGCTGGGACATGGAGGTGGCCATACAAGCAGATGCTAGCTTCTTCCTCCTGGGCCCAATAGGCCAATTTATCCATGGTGAAATTTATGTTCTGTAAGTGACCATGGGTTTGGATGATCTTATAGCCATCCAGCTCCACCCGCTGCTGATCGGGATAACCGGCTAAAAAGTCCATATTGCCAGCAACAACCTGAATGCCATCCCAGACCGGATCATTCACTTCAAGCTCCGAATCGCCATTGTGGAAAATCAGATCTGCCTTGTCTTGCCACTGCTCTTTAATGGCTTGAACAATCTCGCGATCTCCATGAGAATCGCTCATGACAACTATTGTCCGTCTCTCCATGATGGAAATACCTCCACTAATTTTTCAACTGCTTGAGCCCGATGAGACTGCTGGTTTTTCTCCTCCATGCTCAATTGGGCAGAGGTTTTGCCAGTCTCCCCAATGAGGAACAGAGGATCATAACCAAATCCATTTTCTCCTTTAGGCTCAAATGCAATGTAACCCGGCCAATCGGCCTCAACAACTAGGGACTCCCGCCCCGGTGCCGCAACAACCAGGGTCGTGTGAAATTGGGCAGAACGCTTGTCAGCCTCCAAGACCATAGCCAGCTCATGCAACAACTTGGCATTGTTGTCCGCATCCGTCGCATCTGGACCTGCAAAGCGAGCACTCCAGACTCCTGGCAGTCCGCCTAAGACATCAACCTTCAAGCCGGAATCATCGGCTAACACCATGGTTTCAGTAATAGCTGCAATTCCTTCGGCCTTCAGGCGAGCATTGGCTTCAAAGGTTGTCCCCGTCTCGGCAATTTCAGGTAGGTCGGGGTAGTCATTGAGATTTTCCACTCGAAAACCAAGGGGCTCAAAAATCTTCTTAAATTCTGCCGTTTTCCCTTCATTGCGTGTCGCAATCAAGAGCGGCTCTAAGTCCGCTTCACCCAAGACCTTGGCCAGCTCTTCACCGTTTTCAGGCAAGGCGACGTGCAACAAGCGCCCGTCCTCAACCACCAAGAGGGCTGCTCCCCGCCGCTCCAAGGTCAACTGCCGGTCTTCGCTACGATTTATCAAGTCCACCATAAAGCGAGCCAGCTTTTGGGCTGAGGACCATTGGAAAACTTGAACTTTAAAGTCGTTTTTTTGGGACAAATTTTGAAAAGGAGCTAGGAAATGATACACCTGATCTTCCTGATCAAAAGCGAAACTTAAGTGAGGTCCGTCAGAAACTTGTGCCACGTACCAGTCTTGTCCATCTCGAAATTCTACTAATTCTTGTTTCATAAATCTATATGCTCCACTCGTACTGCTTCTTCCAGCCAGGTCTGAGCTAGCTGGGTAAAGGGTTCAACATCACCGGTTGTATAAAAGGTGTGTTGCTGCTCACTGAGATCACGACCGCGGTTAATCTCAAAATAATTCAGGAGAACGGAAATATCCCGGACACATTCCGCCCCACTATCAATCAAGGTCACCTCAGGCCCTAGGGCATTTTGAATGACCGGGCGCAACAAAGGGTAGTGGGTACAACCTAGGATCAAGGTTGAGACCTTGCCCTGAAAGTCCTTCAATTGGTCATAAACCACCTTTTTAGCCAAACTGGACTGCAGTTCATTGGCTTCTACCAAGGGCACAAAAGGAGGACAGGGTTGGCTCATCACCTGGGCTTTGGGATCCAAGGACTGGATCTTCTGCCGGTAAATGTCTGAAGCCACGGTCATCTCCGTAGCAATAACCCCAATCGTCCCCTTCAGATTAGCCTTTAGGGCTGCAGAGGCTCCTGGAAGAATCACCCCTAACACGGGGATGTCCAAGGCCTCCTTGATTTCTTCCCAGGCCACAGCTGTAGCCGTATTGCAGGCAATGACAATCATTTTGACATTTTTCTCTTGTAAAAAGCGGACCAATTCCCAAGTATATTGCCGAATTTCTTCGGCGGCGCGTGGTCCATAAGGCGCACGCGCCGAGTCCCCAATATAAATGACTTCCTCATGGGGGAGTTGCCGTCGCAATTCTTTAACGACCGTCAAACCTCCAACCCCTGAGTCTAAGAAACCAATTGGGCGATTATCCATACCATCCTCCCTTTATCTCAGCTGATAGATCTCAAGGTAAGACTAGAGAGCCTAGGTTACCTGAGGAAAACGACAAGGCTGAGACTCTTGTCTCAGCCTCACTTCCTTATTTCTTGGCTTGTTTCTTTTGTTGATTGACAATCTGTTGGTAAACTTGATTCACACGAGCCTCACTTGGCTTTTGACCCATTTGGCCCATCATAACCCGAAGGGCATCCTTATTCAAACGAGGGTATTGAGCCATTTCTTGTTCAACTTGGCGACGGGTCAAGTAAATTCCGAGTGCCACACCACCAATAAAGAAAACGACGATTAAAATAATTGCTAGCCACAAAGCCATAGTTCAAATCCTTCCTCTTACTCTAACTAGTTTGAGTATTACATACATTCGCTCTTATTATACCAAAGCTCTGACGCTTTTTCAAAAAGAAAAAAGACCTCCAAGCAAAAACTTGGAAGCTTCTTTCCTAATCGCGGTTAGCCGCAAAAATGCGAAGAATACTCAAGAAGAGGTTGATAAAGTTCAAATAGAGACTCAAGGCCATAGAAATCGCCCAACCGTTGGACACTTGCCCACCTGATTGCTGGTAGGCTTGACGAATGCGTTGGTTGTCATAGGCTGTCAAACCAGCAAAAATCACGACCATGACCAAACTCATCACATAGGACAAGCCGGCACTTCGTAGGAAAATGTTAATCAAACTTGCAATCAACACACCCAGTAGCACCATTCGGAAGGCCTGGGCCATACCGGATAGGTCTCGCTTGCTGACAAGACCAATCACAGCCATCGCAAAGAAGGTCAGGGTCGCTGTCACAAAGGCTGCAAAGACATTGGTTTGGCTTTAGGCTGCCAAAATAAAGCTTAGTGTAAAGCCGTTAAGAGCTGAGTAGAACAGGAACAGAGGCATGGCCATTGGATTATTTTTCCAGGCAGTGCTTGAAACGGAGTAGACCAAGGCAATTTCAATAAAGGAAGCGGCATAGTAAACCCAGGAATGGTTGGCCATGATGTTGAGCATGGTTGCTTGGAAAACGTAAAGCAAAAGTCCTGAAACTAGGGCTGAGATTGCTAGACCCAGACCCATATAACCATAGACCTTGGCAAAGAAACGATTTAAACCGGTATCGGCTTGACTGGTAATTGGTTGCATAAATTCTCCTTTAGCTATTTTTCAAATGAAACAAGAGGATCCCCGCGGCAATAGCCACATTGAGGCTTTCTGCCTGACCAGCCATCGGAATATGAACGGTCTGATCTGCCAGTGAATGGGCTTGTTCCGAGGCACCCTGGCCCTCATTCCCCATTAAGAGAATCACCGCATCCAAGGGATCTAGATCCAAGTAACTCTGAGACCGGTTTTGCAAACTGGTCACCAGCAGCGGCGCGTGAGGTTCCTGGGCTAGCTGGCCCAAGGGATATTCATAAATGGGTAGGTGCCAGTGGCTCCCCTGCATGGAACGTAGGGTCTTAGGGCTATAGATATCAGCTGTTCCAGGGCTCACTAGAACCCCCTTAAAGCCCGCTGCATCAGCTGTCCGAATCATGGTACCAACATTACCTGGATCCTGCACTTCTTCAAGATAGAGCCACTTGCCCTGGGTCAGATCTGGGGCCTCTTGGACCTCTCGTTGCACCTCGGCCACAATCCCTTGAGGCGTTTTCGAATCGGCGACTTCCGCCAGAACGGCAGGACTCACTACTTGATAGTTGACATCCGCGGGGAGACGATGCCGTTCTTCTTCCAAAATCAAAATCGAGCCAAAGCTAGCTCCAGCTTGATAGGCCTCCTCAAAAAGGTGCCAACCTTCAATCAAATAGGAATCCTTGCGGTATTTTTTCTTGGTCAGCTTTTTGATCTTTTTAATCAAAGGATTAGTTTTAGAGGTTATAATAGTCATAAGAGATATTATAGCACAAAAGGAGAAAGTCATGAAAAAAGTACGTATGATTGTTCAGGGACGAGTCCAAGGAGTCGGTTTTCGCTGGTCCGTCTGGGAATTAGCCAATTCTTTGGGAGGGATTACCGGTCGTGTCTGGAACCGCGAGGATGGGCTGGTTGAAATTCTAGCCCAGGCCGAAGATGCGGCAAAGATGGCTCTTTTTATCCAAGAGGTGAGAAAGGGACCTAGTCCTTTTTCTAAAGTGACCTATGTCGATGTGACCCTGGCAAATTTCCCTTCTTACGAAGATTTTGCCATCCAAAACTAAGCTCCGTCTGCAGTCCTATTGTAATCTAGGCTCAAAAGCAGTAGAATAGAAGGGTATCATTTAGAAAAGGAACTGAATTGTGACGACTAAAAAAACATTTGCTACTGTAGGACTCTTGGCTTCCATGCTGGTCTTGCTCTCAGGCTGTGTCGGTCAAGATGCTAATGGCAATCCGACAGGTCTCATTTGGACCCTCTTGGGGCAACCCATGAGCACCCTGATCACTTTCTTCGCTGAAAACCAAGCCTTGGGTTATGGTGTGGCGATTATTCTTGTAACCATTATTGTGCGTGTGATTATCCTGCCGCTAGGACTCTACCAGGCCCAGAAGGCAGCTTATCAGGCTGAAAAAATGGCCTATATGCAACCCATCTTGGCACCGATTCAAGAGCGAATGCGAAATGCCCAGACCCAAGAAGAGAAATTATTGGCCAACCAAGAATTTATGGCGGCTCAACGGGAAAATGGCCTCAATCCTTTTGGAGGCATCGGCTGTCTTCCAATCTTGATCCAGATGCCTTTCTTCTCAGCTCTCTTCTTCGCAGCCCAACATACCCCTGGTATCGCAGGTTCCAGCTGGATGAATATTCCCTTGGATTCTCCAAGTATGCTCCTGACCATCCTAACCGGAGTTCTCTACTTGATCCAGTCAGCCTTGACCCTGGTTGGAGTCACTGAAGAACAACGCAAACAAATGCAGTCCATGGTGTTGATCAGCCC
Source organism: Streptococcus danieliae (assembly GCF_025447695.1). Classification (NCBI taxonomy): domain Bacteria; kingdom Bacillati; phylum Bacillota; class Bacilli; order Lactobacillales; family Streptococcaceae; genus Streptococcus; species Streptococcus danieliae. The sequence continues at coordinate 15,754 of NZ_JAOBSU010000005.1, forward strand.
CTTGATGATTATGTTCTTCTCCTTCAGCTCTCCTGCCGGAGTAGCCCTCTACTGGTTGGTCGGTGGTTTCTTCTCAATTATTCAGCAATTGATTACCATGTATGTGGTTCGTCCACGTCTCCGTAAACAAGTTGCCAAGGAATTTGAAGAAAATCCTCCTAAAACACCAAGTCAGTTCGGAGCAGCCTTCGGAGCCGGTGCAGGTGCTAGTCCTATCAAAGACGTAACCCCACCAAGCTCCCAAAACCGTCAACAGGCAAACAAAAAACGCAACGCTGGTAAGCAGCGCTCACGCTAATCAGTGACCACCCCATTTTCCTTTGGAAGATGGGGCTTTTTGTAGTTCTGGCTACTCTCAGAACCAAAAAAGGACTTGATTCTCATTTTGAAGAATCAAGTCCTTTTTCACAGGCTACCCTGCTTATTTTGATTTTTTCACAGATACGATTTTGACGTCGTAGCTGCCAACTGGGGTTTGGACGGTAACGGTGTCACCGGTTTTACGACCGATGAGGGCTTGGCCGATCGGGCTTTCGTTAGAAACCTTATTAGCAAAGGCATCAGCACCAGCAGATCCAACAATCATGTAAGTTTCGGTGTCTGTTTCACCCACTTCTTGGATGGTTACAGTTTTACCGATAGCTACTTCATTTTTAGCAACAGAATCAGAGTCTACAATTTCAGCATAGCGAATTTTGGTCTCCAAGTCTGAGATTTGACCTTCGACAAAGGCTTGCTCGTCTTTGGCTGCTTCGTATTCACTATTTTCAGAAAGATCTCCGTAGGAACGGGCGATTTTAATCCGCTCAACGACTTCTGGACGACGGACCAATTTCAGTTCTTCTAATTCTTTTTCAAGCTTTTCCTTTTCAGCCTGGGTCATTGGATAGGTTTTTTCTGCCATAGTTTCTCACTTTCTAATTGGCACTAGCCGATGCGTTGGCTAGTTTGGAATTGACATGTTCTTCAACATTCCGGTTGTGTTCTTCAATATTGTTGGCGTAGTAGACGGTACCTGTATCGACATCCGCTACAAAGTAGAGATAGTCTGTTTTGTTGGGATCAATGGTGGCACGAATGGCTGCCATTCCTGGGCTGTCTACTGGACCAGGCATAAGACCTGGATTTTTGTAAATGTTGTAAGGTGAATCGATATTGGTATCGATTCCAGCATCTTCAGCGAGGGTTGTCTTTTGTCCAAGTTTGCCCATTGCATATAGGATGGCAATGTTACTTTGGAGAGGCATTTGTTGGCTCAAACGGTTGTTGAAGGCGCTGGCAATATTTTTCCGATCCTCATCTGTTGCTCCCTCTTTCTCAACAAGAGAAGCTAGGGTCAAGATATCATTCACGGATTTTTGTTGCTGGGCAATCGGCTCATAGAACTGTGCCATATTGGCATCCATGGCTGCGACCATTTGTTCAATCAAGGCCTCAACTGTGTCACCCTCATTGTAGTCATAGGTTGCAGGGAAGAGATAGCCCTCTAAACGGTACTTAACTCCCGCTTCTTTGGCAGGCAGACTGCCCAAAAGATTTGGATATTTCGCCACGAGCGCTTCGATAAAGCCATCATCTTGAACTTTTTCCATAAAGGCTTCTTTGGTAAAGATACTATTTTCTTGACCATCTTTCGAAGCTGCATTTCGAGTAACAGCATCCGAAATCTGCTCCAAGGTATAACCTTCTGGAATTGTGATTTTACCGAGAGATGGGGCCACCGGACTCTCCGTTCCGCCCTCTTTCAATCTCTCAATAATTTCTTCCACATTCATATTTTTCTGCAGGTTGTAATAACCGGATTGGAAATCGGTATGATTGCGGAATTGTGTGTAAAAATTAAACACTTGGCCACTCTTAATGAGACCGGCATCTTCTAAAATGCGGCCAATTTCTCGGTTAGAAGAGCCAATCGGCACTTCAACCTGGACATACTCTGTTGAGTCTTGATCAATCGGCCCCAAGGCAGATTGGACGTAAATGTAACCGAAAACGCCAGTTGCTAGGAAGCAAAGCAAGAGTAGCAGAGTTACCACTCCAACAATCTTCTTAGCCACTTGGTTTTGTTTTCGACGTTTTTCTTGACGTTTTTCCATGTCGTCTTCTCCTTGCCAGTCGACTTGTTCAACCCGAGCCAACTTGGTTTCTTTTACAGGAGCTAGGCTCTGTTTCTGTTCTTCGGCAGCAAAAGAGAGCGATTTCCCTGGAGCTGCTTTCATGCGAATCTGAGATCCAGGTTGTTTCTGCTGGACAGCTTCTGCATGCGCTTTTTCTTTAGCCGCAGGGACCGTTCTTTGTTTGCGAAGAGCCTCTGTCTCAATGGTGGTGGTGTGTTTTTTACCAATGGACAAGGGTACCTGGATGGACTTCCCTTTCCGTTTGAGAGCTGCTGCCGGCTTGGGTGCCGCTACAGGAGCCTCCGGATTCACATCTGTCTGTTTGATCTTTCCGGCTTGAGGAGTAACTGGAGCGGCAGGTCTAGCCTCTGAGGATTTCACTCTAGACTGTTCGACTCCTGCTTCTTGTTCAACCACCTGGGCCTGAGCCATTTTTTCAGCATGGGCACGCTGAACCTGACTCAGCATCTCCTGTCTTTTTTGCTTGGATTTGGAAAGGTCTCTCAGAATTTGCTCTTTAAAGCTTAGACTTTTCGGTCTTTCTTGGTCAGCCAAAGGCGGGACCTCCTTCATACTAATCTAAATCATTATACCACAAAGACAGGATTTTCCACTAATGATTATAACCCTAATTCCCACAACATATCAAACCATTTTTCTCCGGCATAAGTGGAAGAAGAGGGACCTAATAGCTGGAAGCCCTGGCCTTCATAATAGCCAATCAAGTAATCATGGCAGGTTAAGTTAATCCCCAGCCGCTGATCCCGCAAGACCACCTGCTTCAGCTCATCTAGGAGTAAGGTTCCCAGCCCCCGGCCTTGCGCCTCCGGCGCCACGGACAAACTGGTAATCGAAATATAGCCGCCCGGTTCCGCACTCCAATCCTGAGCTTGGTAAAAGTTCCGGTCTACTAGGGTTCGTTCGGGAACCACCGGTCCTTCAAGATAGGCGAGAATGCGGTCATCTTCCTCATAAACTAGGAAACTGGTCGCAATGTTTTGAATATGACGGGCCAGGGTTTCATAGGGCAAAGCTTCTTCCTGTCCAAAATTTTGGACTTCAATCTCATGCAGCCGATCCAAATCAGCCATCCTTGCCAGACGTATCATATTTCCTCCCAAAAAAAGAAGGGGAGGTCGGGACCAGCCCCACCTCTCTACTTCATTATTGAATATTATTAGTTAAATTCGCCAGCAACTGCTCAAAAGAGTGTTCGTAGGTCTGGATATCACCAGCTCCCATAAACACAAAAATCGCATTGTCATGGTCCAAGAGAGGTGAGACATTATCGACTGTGATAATACCACCTTTTTTGGCAACCTTAGCTGCTAGATCCTCCACGCGCACCTGACCGTCGTCCACCTCACGGGCAGATCCATAAATCTCTGCCAAATAAACCGAATCTGCCAAGTTCAAGGCCTCCGCAAATTCATCCATCAAGGCAATGGTCCGCGTAAAGGTATGGGGTTGAAAAATCGCAACGATTTCTTTACTTGGATATTTTTGACGAGCGGCATCAATAGTCGCAATGATTTCTGTTGGATGGTGGGCAAAATCATCAATAATGGTCACACCATTCACAATTTTCTCGGTAAAGCGACGTTTCACACCCGCGAAGGTTTTCAAATGCTGACGCGCCAAGTCCAAATCAAAACCAATCGTATGCAACAAGCCGATAACCGCTGTCGCGTTCATAACATTGTGTTTGCCATAAGTTGGAATGTGGAACTGACCAAGGTCTTCCCCACGAAACTCAACCGTGAAGGTTGAACCAGTCGTCAAACGCACCAAGTCCTTGGCAATGAAATCATTTGTCTCAGGATCAAATCCATAATAATAGATCGGAGCCTCAGAAGTAATCTTCCTGAGGAGTTGGTCTTCCCCGTAAATGAAGAGACCATTTTTAACATTATCTGCATAGGTGTCAAAGGCATCAAAGACATCCATGAGACTGGTAAAGTAATCCGGATGGTCAAAATCAATATTGGTAATGATTGAGTAAGCCGGATGATACGGAAGGAAATGACGTTCGTATTCATCTGATTCGAAAACAAAGTAACTAGCTTGTTTCGATCCACGTCCAGTCCCATCACCAATCAGGTAAGATGTGTCTGTCATATGAGACAAAACATGGGCTAACAAACCGGTTGTCGATGTCTTCCCATGAGCACCCGCCACACCAAGACTGGTAAATTGCTCCATAAATTCGCCCAGAAACTCATGGTAACGACGGTAGCTAAGTCCCTGCTCCTCAGCCGCTGCCAGTTCCACATTGTTGCTAGCCTTGAAGGCATTTCCCGCAATCAATTCTAAATCGGGAGACAGGTTGGCTGCATCAAAGGGCAAAATCTGGATCCCTTCCTGCTCTAAACCGCGTTGGGTAAAGTAGTACTTATCGACATCACTCCCCTGGACCTCATAGCCCATTTGATGCAGCATGAGTGCCAAGGCTGACATCCCTGACCCCTTAATTCCGATAAAATGAAAACGCTTGGTCATTGTTTCTCTCTCTCATTTGTCAACTTGCGCAAATCCAATTCCTGATTGGTTTGACGAGGACTTACTTTCTGTTCTTTCTCTTGGTAAATTTGACTCTTCCTTAGAAAATCATAGGAATCCTTGCTAGCCTTTTTATCACTTTTTTTAGTCCGTCCCCGTAAATCCGCTAGAATATACTGGTCCTGACTGAGTTTTTGGCCATACTTACGGTAATCCGAACCCGCTTCCTCCTGAGGTCGTGAGGGCTGCACTTCCTCCAGACGACGCTTTAGGTCTTGACGAAAGACCTGATTGGGATCATCCTGAAGATAAGAGGCGGACCGTTTCTGGCGGACACTTTCTCTGGCTTTTTCACGGCCCAAGGCGGCATCCGTCTTAAACTCTTCCTCGACCGGTAACTCCTTGTTCTCGAGTTTTGCAGTCGAAATCGGCGCCCAATCATAAAAGGACTTTTCCTGGTAATCACCTTTAATATTACTAATAAAATCAGACTCTTCATAGAGATTCATTGGCTGACGATCCTCAAAAATTGGGTCAGAATCAGTCGCCAAAGGAAATTGTTTATCTACCATCGTTTTATCCTCTCAAATCTCAATTATAGCGTTTTTTCTCCGATTTTCAAGTTTAGTCCTCCTACTTTTCCTAGATACCTAAAATTTCCTTCACCTCGTCCAAACCAAAGGACTCATTAGGACGCCCCGCATCCAGAATAGAACCTAAAAGATTGCGTTTGTGTTCCTGCAATTCAAAAATCTTTTCTTCAATACTACCCTTGGTAATAAAACGGTAAACTTGAACTGGATTTTGCTGTCCCATTCGATGAGCACGACCGATAGCTTGCTCCTCCACTGCTGGATTCCACCATAAATCTAATAGAAAAACTGTATCTGCCCCAGTCAAGTTAAGACCGACACCACCAGCTTTCAACGAAATTAATACAACATCACCTTGCCCTTGGTTAAAAGCTTGACTAATCTCTTGCCGTTTACGGGCGGGTGTCGACCCTTTGATCGTGAAGTAATCCACCTTAGCTTTATCAAGTATTGGCTCCACCAAGGTGAGCATCTCTACAAATTGGGAAAAAATCAAAATCCGTTGGCCACTTTCCTTGGCTCCAGCGAGTAAAATCTTCAATAATTCTAATTTACCACTCTGTCCCTGATAATCCTCCAAAAAAAGAGCAGGGCTGTCGCAAATCTGCCGCAGACGGGTTAAACCGGCTAGAAATTCTACTTTGCGTTTCCTGAATTCCTGCTCTGTCAATCCTTGAAGCTCTTGTTGCATTTGTTCCCGTTGTGCCACATATAGTGCTTTTTGTTCAGGAAGCAACTCCGTCACATAGATATCTTCTGTTTTTTCAGGTAGTTCTGTTAAAATTGTTTGCTTGTCCCTACGAAGAATAAAGGGGCGAATTTGGTGTGCGACTGCCTCCACTGGCATTTTTAAGAGGAGTTTTTTTGCCGGTAAAAGACCAGGCAGTACAATTCCGAAAATGGATCCGATTTCTTCTAAACGATTTTCAACAGGCGTACCGGACAAAGCAAAAATCGACTCTGCATCAATCTTTTGCAGACTTGCGTGAACCTTGGTGCGCTGATTTTTTAAGTACTGTGCCTCATCCAAGATGAGTGATTGAAAATGCTCGTTTTGATAATCAGAAATATCCTGCCGTAGACTTCCATAGCTAGTCAAATAGACCTGATAATCCTTACCACGCACTTCTTCTCGCTCTTTTTTGGAACCATAGACCATTCCAACTGTTAAGTCAGGGGCAAATCGCTCCAACTCTGCCTTCCAATTATACAGCAAACCTGAAGGGGCAACAATTAAAGATTTCTCCCCCACTTTCAGATTCAATACTAAAAAGCTAATCGCCTGCAGGGTCTTCCCAAGCCCCATATCATCTGCGAGAATCCCGCCAAAACCGTAATGGGCAAGCATCGACATCCACGCAACACCCAGCCGTTGATAGTCTCGCAATTGTTCGACTATTGGATGGGAAGGTAGGGGATAGCTTCCTGGATCAACTAAGTGTTCTAAGAGTTCCTCTAGAGCTTCTGAATAGCTAACAGAAGCTCCATGTAAGGCAGCATTTACACGTCCCAACAGTTGCCGCTTAACTTGGAAATGTCCCTCTTCTTGATTCCAGATGCCATCCTCCACCGACATCAGCTGTTGTAGTTGCTCTTGCTTGGTTGCAGCTAGACTAAGATAACGCCCTGTCTTAGTTCGGTAAAGGTTTCCTGTCGAAAGAACTTGTATCGCCTCCTGAATGTCAGCTGAGTCAACTCCCTCTAGGGAAAAACTCACCTCCAGGAAACCTTGTCCTTCTTCAATACTGAGTTCCAAATCAACTTCCTGTCTCAATTCTGTAAAAGCAGGAGACAGGATCACATCTGCTAGTTCCTGTAATTTTGGAAGGTGGTAATCAAAGAAATCCACTATCTCTACTTCCGTAAAGGGAGGTCTTCTCCCCACCATCGTGGATGGAAAATCAGCTTCTTGTAACGCTAGTTCATAGTCCAGCTGTTGCTGATAACTCAAGATAAGACCCGAAGAGGCCAGCTGGTGTTCATCTGTAAAAATTTGATCATCAATCTGATACGTGGACTGAGTCTGTATCCACCCCTGTGGATCAACATCCAAATGGAGGGTAATTGCGAACGCTTGTGGCTCTAAACCCTCCGGCGCCCAAAGATTCACAACCCCTTTTACCATTTCCAAAAAAGTAAACAAGCGACTCAATTGATTGGTCCCAAAAACCAAGGGCTCCATTACAATAGTTTCAAAATAGAAATGAAGCTTATTTAAAAGCCTAGCTTGGCCATAGGAAATTTGAAAAAAAGTATCTTGAAAATAAAGGAGTTGTCCTTCATAAAAGCTAAAATGCTCCTTGATTTCAAAGAATAGCTCATAACCTCCCTTAGCCTCTAGCAACTTCAAAAAATAGGGACTCTGCTCTTCTGTCAATGGTTGGAAGCCGGGATGTCGTTGAACCCCTTCATCAAAATCTACCGAAAAATGCTCCAACTCCTGAAACAAAGGAAAGGCTTGCTGCAGCAGAGGTAAGGGGAGACTTAGATAGCGCCCGTAATGTGAAAAAAATGGATTAGAAATCACCGAAGCCTCTTGCTTAAGATTCAAGAGAAAAGATAAGACATTTTGACTAGCTGAATCAAATAACTCCCAACTTAAATTCTCAATTTGAATCTGGCGACCTAGGCGAAGCTCAGCTCCATATTCCAGGCGTGTTAATAAATCTGAAATATCCCTAACAATATAGGCTTTAGACTCCCCATAACGCAACTTGAAAGTCCACTGGATTACAGGGCGATAACGTGGAAGACTTCCTTCAACTTCTAGATGTAATTGGTCGAGCTCCTTCCTATCTTTTAGGAAAAAGCTAAAGAAATTTTCTCCGTTCTTATGGAAATCAGGAAAGCGTTCGCCCCTTGGCTCAGCTTCCAAGGGGACTGATGATTCCACAGATGTCCTACCGTCCTCTTCTTCCCTTATGAAAATCTCAACGGCCGCAAGGTGAGCACAGTAGCCCTCTTTACTAAAATCTTGACAGGAGCAATAATCTTGACCTCCAACTGCTGAGAGGTGAACCTCCTCTGTAGCCACCTGAAATTGCAACAAACCATCCTGGTAATCTTGAAACCTAACCCTATCATCTTGATAGAGTACCTTACCTTCCTGGCGTACCTTACCTGGAATCATTCGCATACTCCTCCTCCTTATGCTTCAAAATCTAATCTTGCCAAGCTTCCATGATAAACTTTAGGATGTACGAAAGCTGTACTTGGCTTCTATTGATCCAATTTAACAGGGCTCTCAGAGCTGTTAAACTCCCCTCGTCGGCTTTCCTAATCATTCTTTTGAAATTCTACAAGTATTCTAATTTTGATGGTCACTAAATAATATTTCTCAAACAGAGAACCTGCTATTTCCGTTTACGGGCAATCAAATGGATTGGGGTTCCTTCAAAAACAAAGGCTTTGCGAATTTGGTTTTCCAAGAAACGGAGATAAGAGAAATGCATCAATTCTTCTTCGTTCACAAAAATAACAAAGGTCGGTGGTTTGACAGCCACTTGGGTTGCATAGAAAATTTTAAGCCGTTTCCCTTTATCCGTTGGGGTTGGATTAACCGCAATCGCATCCATAATCACATCGTTCAAGACCGCACTTGGAATCCGCAAGTTTTGGTTTTGACTGATCTCCTTAATCATTGCTGGTAACTTATGCAAGCGTTGTTTGGTCATCGCAGACACAAAAATAATCGGTGCATAAGAGAGGTATTGGAATTGGTCACGAATGTCTTCTTCCCAGTTTTTGAGGGTATGGTTGTCCTTGTCCAAGGTATCCCACTTATTAACAACGATAATGATTCCTTTACCGGCCTCATGGGCAAAACCAGCAATCCGTTTGTCATATTCCCGGATTCCTTCTTCGGCATTTAGAACCATCAGGACCACATCAGACCGGTCAATCGCCCGCATGGCCCGCATTACAGAGTATTTTTCTGTATTCTCATAAACCTTCCCGGACTTGCGCATACCCGCAGTGTCAATCATGGTAAACTCTTGGCCCTCTGCATCTACAAAATGAGTATCAATGGCATCACGGGTTGTTCCCGCTACGGGACTGGCAATAACCCGATCCTCACCTAGAATGGCATTGATTAAACTGGATTTCCCAACATTGGGACGACCGATCAAGCTGAAACGAATCACATCGGACTCATCTTGGGAATCCTCAGCTGGTAAATTTTCAATAATCGCATCCAAGACATCTCCGGTTCCAATCCCGTGGACACTGGAAACTGGATAGAGCTCTCCCAGCCCCAAAGAATAAAAATCATAGATGTCATTGCGCATCTCTGGATTATCAACCTTATTAACCACCAAGATGACCGGCTTCTCTGTTTTATAGAGCATTTTCGCGACATATTCATCCGCATTGGTGATACCTTCCTTACCAGAGACCACAAAGACAATCACATCGGCCTCATTCATGGCGATTTCGGCTTGGTGTTTAATTTGTTCCATAAAAGGAGCATCGACGTCATCGATTCCCCCGGTATCAATAATGCTAAAGGAACGATTGAGCCACTCGGCCTGGGCATAAATCCGATCCCGGGTTACTCCTTCCACATCCTCCACAATTGAAATCCGCTCCCCGGCAATCCGGTTAAAAAGCGTCGATTTTCCGACATTGGGACGACCGACAATCGCCACTGTTGCTACTGACATAATTTCTCCTTTACTGATTCCGCCGGTTTGCACCCGGCACATGTATTTCTTTGGCTAAATAACGCAGGCGTTCCATCACCCGTTGAGCCTGCCAACTTTCATCACCTTCTTTTCCTCTGGACATACGCTTTTGTAGATCTCCAAAGGATAAATTCGAACTAAAGAAGGTCGGTAAATTTTCCTGCATCCGGTACTGGAGGATTACCTGGAGGACCTCATCTCGTAGCCAAGATGAGAATTGTTCCGCACCAATATCATCGAGGATTAAACAAGGGACTCCCTTGACCTCCTCAATTTGTTCCCGAACAGTATTGTTCTTAAAGCCATCCTTAAGATCCTGAACAAAGGTTGGAAAGTGCAACATCACCGTTTGAATCCCCTTAATAGTCGCTAGATCATTGGCAAAGGCTGCCAGCAAATAAGTCTTGCCGATGCCAAAATCACCGTAAAGATAGAGACCTTGGTAGTCTTGCGGATAGTTCAGAATAAATTTGGTCAACTGTTCAATGGTGGCCCAGCGATCATCTAAATCCAAGTCTTGCAGGCTAACTCCTCTCAGACTTTCAGGTAAATTCAAGAGCTGAACGCGATTTCGGAGTTCTCGGGCTTTTTCAGCTGCAATCAATTCATCTGTTTCTTGATAACTAACATCTGCATAGCCTTGGTTCATGATCAGAACAGGTTGGTAACCTTTGGAGAGGTAGGCCTCTTCCCCCTTCTGGAAACGATCCCGCTCACTGATAAATTGACTAAACTTGGAGATTGACCGTTGAATTTCTTCCAAACTAAGTCCGTGTTCTTGGATAAAGCGATTCACGTCTGGATCCTGCTGAATCTCTTGGACCAACTGTTGGTAGTCCATTTTTCGCTGAGCTTTTCCTTCCAGGGCATTATGTACTGATTTCATCTAGTTTCCTTCCCCCTTCATTTGTTGGAACATCCGCTTGCGCTCTTCTTCACGCGCCCTCATCTCTTCTGGTGTCGTTTGATCGACATAATTTTTCTGGCTCCAATTAGGAACATTGGATGGGCTAGATGGGCTACTTCCTTTCTTCCGGTTGCCGGACGAAGTCTGCTTCCGAGAGGGAGATGTTTCTTTTATCCGTTGCTGAATGCGAACAATCGCTTCTTCTGCACTCGTAATCCCCTGTTTTTGGAAATCCTCAGCCACTCTGAGAACATAGCGCTCATTGATCTGCAAGCTGTTATCTCGATTATAGGCCAGGAGTAAGAGAATACTGATGACCTCGTCTAAAAAACCTTGTTTCTGCAAGCTCAAAATCAGGGCTCGTTCCTGGTCGGTAACAGAACTTCCACGAGTATCCTTGAGCTGCCCTAAAAACTCCAGAGCAGATTGGGATTTACTTTCCTTCAAATAGAAGCTCTCTCCCTGACTAAAACTAGCCACAACTGGTTTTTGCTTCAATTTCGCTTCCATGCGATTGGTGGCAACTTTCCCCTGAACAGCGGTTTCTTCTGCCAACTGATAGAGTTGATTCCAATTTAAGTGGTATTCTCGGGCTAAAAGTTCCAAGGCCAGAACATCCGTATCCCGGTTGGCATAGCTGAGAGAGCCTTTTTCGAGGCGTTTCTGGAAAGTGACTGGGTCAAACTGGTTGAAAGTGGCTTTGACAACTTCTCGCTGTTCTCCAGCCAAGAGTCCTTTGAAAAACTTACCCTCGTTCACCACCTGCTTCTGCCCTTGCGGTTTGGCGGGTTCTAGTTCTTTTAAAGCGACTTCTCCAATTTTATTTTTCAATAAGGGACGTAACAAATGATCTTGAAGAAACTCCGCTCCTTCAAGAGGAGAGCGCAGATAAAGTGTAATGGAATCTGCTATAAAAACTTCCACTAGTCTGACAACCTGTAGCAATTCAAGGGCCTGATTAAAACGGTCCACACCAAATTGGAGGTGGTTCAGTACCTGGGCAACCTGGGTCTGGCTGCTCCCCCCATCCCAAAAACTCAAGAAATAGTGATAGAGAGCAAAGGCATCCGCCCCAATAATCGGGTAATAAAAGACTACTAAGGAGCTAGCATCCTTTTGAGGCGCCAAACCCTTCCCGTAGTAAAAAAAATCACTCGGTTTCACTCTCTTCTCCTTTCTGTCGGAATTGTCGCAGGAGTTCCTCGACCTCACTTAATTCATTAAAACGTTTGTAAACACTGGCAAAGCGGAAATAGGCAATGGGATCGAGTTCTGATAAAGCTTCTAAAACACGGTCCCCCACTTCATCCGAGCTGACCTCCCCGCTCGATGAATTTCGAAGGTTGGTCTCAATTTTTTTAACCACTTCTTTAATCTGCTCGGAGGTAACTGGACGTTTTTCGGCCGATTGAAAAATGCCATTATAAATCTTGGAAGATTCGAAATTTTCCCGACGCCCATCTTTTTTGATAACCACCAGGGGCTTGGTTTCAATCCGTTCATAGGTTGTATAGCGATATTGGCAATTTTCACAAACACGACGCCGACGAATCGCAGCTCCCTGCTCCACTTGTCGGCTATCAATAACCTTAGTCTGATCACTTTGACATTCCGGACAACGCATCCTTCACCTCCAACACTTCAGGGCACCTCTAAAAACCCCAGTTTTTCTTCAAATTGAATCACTCAAACCTTGATAAATCAACATTTAGATTTTCAG
>NZ_JAOBSU010000060.1:0-10829 GCF_025447695.1 Streptococcus danieliae
TGCCATTGTTTTTTGGCAATTTCTGATGATTTTTTAGCTATTTACACGGAGTTGTTTGAGGTATGAATAATTTGGGGAGAATGCGATGATTCCAACAGTTGAAAGTATTAAAGAAACCATTCTGAAAACCGTAAATAAAGAATAAGGAGAAGCAATGTCTGACGAAAAACTAAGAGCAACTCCTGCAGCTCGTAAATTAGCGGATCAATTGGGGATTAATCTCTATGATGTAGCTGGAACGGGAGCAAAAGGACGGGTCCATCAAGAAGATGTAGCGGACCATAAGAATGCCCATGTAGTCCGAATTTCACCCTTGGCAAAACGGATTGCCATGGAACACAATATTGCTTGGCAAGAAATTCAGGGGCGGGGAGTCAATGGTAAAATTATGAAACAGGACATCTTGGCTCTGCTACCAGAGAACCTCGAAGAAGGAACCACCAAGTCTCCAGCTGTGATTGAAAAAGTCGAGGAAGTTCCAGATACACAAACCGAATGGGGAACGATTGAACGGATTCCAATGACACCGATGCGCAAAGTCATTGCCCAACGCATGGTCGATTCTTATCTCACTGCACCAACCTTTACCCTCAATTATGAGGTTGACATGACCGAGATGTTGGCCTTACGTAAGAAGGTTCTGGATCCAATTATGGAAGAGACAGGCAAAAAGGTGACTGTAACCGACTTGATTTCACTAGCGGTGATCAAAACCTTGATGAAACACCCCTACCTCAACTCTAGCTTGACCGAAGATGGTCAAACCATTATTACCCATGATTATGTGAATTTAGCCATGGCTGTAGGGATGGATGGTGGTCTCTTGACCCCGGTTGTCTTTAATGCCGAAAAACTATCCCTCTCCCAGCTGGTTGTAGCCTTTAAAGATGTCATTGGTCGCGCGCTGGATATGAAACTAGCTCCAAGTGAATTGCAAAATTCAACCTTTACCATCAGTAATCTGGGGATGTTTGGTGTCCAATCCTTTGGTCCCATCATCAACCAACCCAACTCAGCGATTCTTGGTGTGAGTGCAACAATTGAGAAGCCAGTCGCCTTAAATGGTGAAGTGGTTATCCGCCCGATGATGAGCCTTGGTCTCACAATTGACCACCGTGTCGTAGATGGGATGGCAGGGGCTAAATTTATGAAAGACTTGAAAGCCCTGATTGAGAATCCTATTTCAATGTTAATTTAGAAGGAGTAAAGAATGGCCTTAGAAGTAATTATGCCTAAAGCCGGTGTCGATATGACCGAAGGTCAAATCGTCCAGTGGAATAAAAAAGTAGGAGAATTTGTCAAAGAAGGGGAAATTCTTCTGGAAATCATGACTGACAAGGTCAGCATGGAATTAGAAGCTGAAGAGGATGGCTACCTCATCGCTATTTTGAAAGGCGACGGGGAAACGGTACCGGTCACAGAAGTCATTGGTTACCTCGGAGCCGAAGGTGAAAATATTCCAACAGCTTCTGCAGCCGCTCCAGTTGCGGATAGTCCTAGTGCAGCTCCAGCTCAAGAAGATTCGAGCAAGAGTGATGCTGCTTATGACATCGTTGTAATCGGTGGTGGTCCTGCTGGATATGTAGCTGCCATTAAGGCTTCTCAATTAGGTGGTAAGGTGGCCTTGGTTGAGAAAACAGCCCTTGGTGGAACCTGTCTGAACCGTGGCTGTATCCCAACCAAAACCTATCTCCACAATGCTGAGATCATTGAAAGTTTGGGACATGCCGCTGACCGTGGAATCATGGTTGAAAATCCAAATTTCACTGTCGACATGGACAAGGTTGTCGCTACCAAAGATAAAGTCGTTGCTACACTGGTTGGCGGTGTTGGAGGTCTCATGCGCTCTTATGGAGTCGATGTTCACATGGGTGTCGGAACCATCACCAAAGATAAAAATGTCCTAGTTGATGGAAGCACGCTCCTTGAGACCAAAAAGATTATCCTAGCTGGTGGTTCCAAAGTAAGTAAAATCAACGTTCCGGGTATGGAATCTGAGCTTGTTATGACGAGTGATGATATTCTGAACCTTAAGGAAGTTCCAGAACACCTGGTTGTTATTGGTGGCGGAGTAGTCGGAATCGAATTGGGACAAGCCTTTATGACCTATGGTTCGAAGGTTACTGTTATCGAAATGACCGATCGCATTGTCCCAGCTATGGATAAGGAAATTTCGAAGAGCCTACGTCTCATCTTGGAACGCAAAGGCATGACCATCCATACTGAAACCAAACTTGAAGAAATCATTGAAGAAAATGGTAAACTGCGGATCAAGGTCGCTGGTCAAGACGATATCGTAGCTGATAAAGCCCTTCTTTCAATCGGACGGGTTCCAGACTTGGAAGGTATGGGAGAAGTTAACTTTGACCTAGAAAATGGCCGTATCAAGGTCAATGAATACATGGAAACCTCTGTGGCAGGTGTTTATGCTCCTGGGGACATCAATGGAACCAAGATGTTGGCGCATGCGGCTTTCCGGATGGGAGAAGTGGCCGCAGAAAACGCCCTAAAAGGCAACCATGTGGTAGCTAAGTTGAACCTTACACCAGCTGCTATCTATACTCTACCTGAAGTCGCTGCGGTTGGTTTGACCGAAGAACAGGCGCGTGAAAAATATGACGTGGCTATCGGTAAATTTAATTTTGGAGCCAATGGTCGTGCGATCGCTTCTGATGCCGCCCAAGGCTTTGTAAAAGTTATTGCTGATAAGAAATATGGAGAAGTTCTAGGAGTTCATATTATTGGTCCAGCTGCAGCCGAATTGATCAATGAAGCCTCTACCATTATTGAAATGGAGATCACCGTGGAAGAAGTTCTTAAAACCATCCATGGCCACCCAACTTACTCAGAAGTCATGTATGAAGCCTTTGCAGATGTCCTCAATCTAGCTGTACATGCTCCCAAGAAATAGGAGATTTCATGAAATACATTGTTAACGAAAGCAACGACACCGCTTTTAATATCGCTCTGGAAGAGTATGCCTTCAAGCAAATGCTGGATGAAGATATGATCTTTATCCTCTGGATCAACAAACCATCCATCATCGTTGGCCGTCACCAAAATACCATTGAAGAAATTAACCGAGACTATGTTCGGGAAAATGACATTGAAGTTGTCCGCCGAATCAGTGGTGGTGGGGCTGTATACCATGACTACAATAATCTCAACTACACCATCATCTCCAATGAGGATCAAGACAAGCTGTTTGATTTCAAGAGTTTCTCGATCCCAGTCATCAATACCCTGGCAGAACTAGGGGTCAAGGCTGAATTTACCGGTCGTAATGACTTAGAAATCGATGGTAAGAAATTTGGTGGAAATGCCCAAGCCTATATCAAGGGACGGATCATGCACCATGGAGCTTTACTTTTTGATGTAGACCTATCTGTCCTCAGTAAAGCCCTTCAGGTTTCTAAACATAAAATCGAATCCAAAGGGGTGAAATCAGTTCGAGCGCGTGTGACCAACATTGTTGACGAGCTTGAAGAGAAAATTTCGGTTCTGGAATTCCGCGATCTACTATTGGATTACATGAAAAAAGAATATCCGGAAATGACCGAATACACTTTCTCAGACACTGAACTGGAAGAAATTCACCGAAACCGCGATGCCAAATTTGGGAACTGGGATTGGAACTACGGTAAATCTCCAGCCTACAACATTCGTCGCACCATTAAATTCTCAAGTGGTTTGATTGATGCCTACGTCAATGTGGTTGATTCACGCATTGATAATCTCAAGATTTACGGAGATTTCTTCGGAATTGAAGACGTAGCGGCAGTAGAGGAGGCCTTAATCGGCCTAGCCTATGAAAGAGACGTAGTCCTTGCCAAACTCCAAGAATTGGATCTAAGCCGCTATTTCGCTGGCATTTCAGCTCAAGAAATTGCAGAAGCGATCGTAGAGTAGGACTCGTAAGCAGCTATAATGAATGATAAAAATGCCTTAGAGTTTATCTAAGGCATTTTTTTGCTCTTCGTCGACAATATGGGTATAGAGATCTGTAACCTGAGTACTGGCATGCCCCAGTTGATGGCTAACCAAAACTTGAGATTTAGTAGCATCATAGAGCCGAGTTGCCAGAGTGTGGCGTAGTTTATGGGGAGTGACTCGAATTTTAAAGGATTCTGAATACTTGGCAACCATTTTTTCAATACTAGAAGCATCCATCCGATTGGCCTGACCTCGGTACTCACTTAAAAAAAGTGCCAGATTCTGTTTTTCAGGCTTGTAACGTTTATCACGAATCTCTAAGTATTGTAGCAGATAGGGTTTGGCAAAGCCCGCAATAGGAACGGCATCCCGTCGTCCACCTTTCCGAGTGACCTCAGCAATCATCATCTGAACATTGAGGTCCCGCACATCTAGGTTAACTGCTTCAGATAAACGGATCCCCGAGGCCAGTAGCAAGGCTATCAAAGCTAAATCTCGCTCTTTATTTTTCTCATAGGAGCTGAGGGCGCGTTTGGACAGTTGTTTGGGATAATCATCCTCAATGTGGCGAAGGAATCCCTCGGTCTTGTCTCCTAAAAAGAGCTTTTGCTTAATTGTCTCCGCCCTCGCTGCCAAAGTTTCCTTTTTCTTTTTTGTAGCAACTTTTTTCATGACATTACGATAGAAATAAGGTTCGCCTTGCTCGTTTTCAACTTCCTCGGTTAAAAATTTAAAGAGACTTGAGAGAGCCGAGAGGGTCCGGTTAATGGTTGTTTGTGACAAGCCGGTCTTGGTAGAATTGGTATTTAACAAGGGACGTTCACGTAGGTACAAAACAAAGGCCTCTAAATCTTTTTTGGATAGATGCTCCAGCGTTTCAATCGGAATCTCCTTGATTTCTGTAACCGAAACTAAATCGGTCTCCATCAACCATGAAAAAAATCGCTGGTATTCTTTTAGATATTCGTATAAGGTTGGAAAACTGTAAGGAACGGTTAACTTGGATTGGTAATATTCCAAAACGTACCAAGGCATGACTTGTTTTAAATCTTCAATTTTTTCTAGTAATAATTCACGACGCATAAGCACCTCCAAATTCTCTAATAGTAGTGTATCAAAGACAAAAACTTTTTTCAAGAAAATTACAGTTTTTCGGAAAGATGTTATTGACTGAACTGCTAACCACTTTTGGATCCTCGATTTTATAAAATCTTTAAAAAGCTCTTTTGGGCCAATAATCCTATTCTCTTTTCGACTTAAAAACTCTAAAAAGATTTATTTTCAACCAAAGACGTTCCTAGGTTTGCAGATTCAGTAATTTATCCCCTCTCAAAACTCCCCAAAATAAATTTATGTTAATCAGATTCCCCCAGATAGCCTAAAATTTTCAGACTATCTGGGGAACTCTTGTTAATCTTCATAATCCCCGCCAGGCACCTCAAAGTATTCTTCCAGACTCAAACCGGATTGAGCAATCTTTTTGGCTTCTGAGCCAATATACCGAATATGCCAGCTTTCTGCTGTGTAACCCGTGATTTCTTCCTTGTCCTCTGTATAACGGACAATAAAGCCATAATCTGCAGCATGCTCACGTAGCCACTGGCTAACCCTTGTTTCCGTTAAAAGATTTCCTGCTGTATCAATAAGATCGTAGGCTAGACCTGTTTGGTGTTCACTATAGCCAGGTCGGGCTGAATAACGATCGGCTTCAGCCTGACCGTCTTGAGCAACATAATTTTGATACAGTTGGCTTTGATTCTCGTAGGAACGATAACCGCTATAATGGTCACTGATTGGGAAACCTTCCTCCTGCATAGCTGCAACCAGCTGCTTAAAAGCGGCTTGGACTTTTGGGTCTTCTCCAGGAGCATAGTTGGCATTCAGCGGATGCTTTTTATTCACAATGATAATTTCCTGGCCATCGGCTCCTTGAACACTGTAGTAATTTCCTTGGTAACGAACCTTATTTACTCCTGGCTGTTCCTTGCTCGCGGATTGCTGGCTTGGATTTTCTGAAACCTTCTTTTGGGCTTCTTGACCACAGGCTGCTAAAGCCAGGACCATGCAAACCAAGACCATCCATTGTTTTCCTTTCATCAGACCCCCTTGTGTTGGATATCACATATTCAGAATGTGCTAGAAAACTCAAGGTTTTCTGGATCGACCTTGAGTTTTTCCGGCTCTATTTTTTCTTCCGTTTTTTCTTGGCTTTTTTCAGCTGTTTGTTCATGCGGTTCATGGCTTGTTTGGTTGCAAATTGGCCGAGTTTACCTTTGAGGCCGCCGCCGAAGAATTGGCTCATGTCCAAATCGCCACCGAGAGCGGAGAGGTCTGGCATGCCATTGGTTCCCATCATGTCTTCCAAGGCGGACAGGTCCATGCCGTTCATGTTAGGCATATTTTTCGGAAGCTGGTTGGGATTCATGCCCATTTGCTTCATCATTTTAGTCATGTCGCCGGACATAACCCCTTGCATCATTTGTTTGGCCTGGTTAAAGTCCTTGATAAATTTGTTGACTTCGACAAAGCTATTGCCTGAACCAGCAGCAATCCGGCGGCGGCGGGCAGGGTTTAGTAGGTCTGGATTTTCCCGTTCAGCGGGGGTCATGGAGTAGATGATGGCCTTGCGGCGGGCTACTTCTTTTTCATCGACCTTAAGATTTTTCAGCGCTGGATTGCCAGCCATACCTGGAATCATCTTCAGTAAATCTTCCATTGGTCCCATGTTTTGGACTTGGTCCAGTTGGTCTAGGAAATCATTGAAGTCAAAGGTATTTTCCCGCATTTTTTCAGCGATCTCAAGACTCTTTTGCTGATCGTATTCCTGAGAAGCTTTTTCAATCAGCGTCAGTAGGTCTCCCATGCCGAGGATTCTGCTGGCCATGCGGTCTGGGTAGAAGGCTTCGATGTCGGTAATTTTTTCACCCGTACCGGTGAATTTAATCGGTTTTCCAGTGATTTGGCGAACGGATAGGGCTGCTCCTCCACGGGTGTCACCATCCATTTTGGTCAGAATCACCCCGGTTACTTCCAATTGTTGATTGAATTCACGGGCGATATTAGCTGCTTCTTGACCGATCATGGCATCGACAACCAAGAGAATTTCATTTGGTTGGGCAAAGTCCTTGATATCTTTCAACTCCTGCATGAGCAGTTGGTCAATCTGCAAACGTCCCGCCGTATCAATCAGAACGTAGTCATTTTTCTGTTCACGAGCCTGCTCTAAACCAGCTTTGACAATATCGAGGGCGGGGACTTCTGTTCCCATGGCAAAAACAGGGACATCAATTTGCTGGCCAAGGGTTTTCAATTGATCAACCGCAGCTGGTCGGTAGATATCCGCCGCGATCATTAAGGGACGGGCATTTTCTTCCTTCTTCAGCTTGTTGGCCAATTTCCCAGCGAAGGTTGTTTTACCTGCCCCCTGAAGACCAGCCATCATGATAATGGTTGGAATCTTAGGTGATTTTTCCAGCTCAGCTCGGTCTGATCCCAAGAGGCTGGTCAGCTCCTCGTTGACAATTTTAATCACCTGTTGGGCTGGGTTAAGGGTATCAATAACCTCTTGTCCCAAAGCCCGTTCCCGGATTTGTTTAATAAAGTCTTTAACAACAGGAAGGGCCACATCAGCCTCTAAGAGGGCCATGCGAATTTCTTTGGTTGCTTCCTGAATATCTTTTTCATCAATCTTGCCTTTTTTCCGTAAGTTTTTAAATACGGACTGCAGGCGATCAGTTAAACTTTCAAACATATTTCATCCTCACTCTCGGTTATCAATACTGGTTAAAATGTCAATTTTTTCCTTGAGAAAAGTGTCCTCTGGGTAGGCGGTTTGGATTTCCTCCAAAATCTGGCTGCGAACAATATAATCCGAATACATATGCAGCTTGCGCTCATAATCCTCCAAAATCCGCTCGGTCCGCTTAATATTGTCGTAAACAGCCTGGCGACTAACCTGGTATTCTTCTGCAATTTCCGCCAAGGAATAATCGTCCGCATAATACAACTCAATATAGTTCATCTGCTTATCCGTTAATAAAGCAGCATAAAACTCAAACAGAGCGTTCATGCGATTGGTTTTTTCAATTTCCATAGTATTTCCATTATATCAAAATACGAAAGAAACCGCCTGATTTTCGAGGCGATTTCCTTAGTTTTCAAAATAAAATTCAAAGCGATCAGCCGCATATTGGCTTTTAACGTATTCAAAGGCTTGCCCATCTTCCAGGTAGGATAATTGAGTGAGCGCTAAAACTGCCTGACCCTTGGGAAGTTTTAGATAGTGGGCAATGGGATCCCCTACCAGCTTAGCACTGATGGTCTGGCTGGACTTGCCAATACGGTAGCCCTTTTCTTCAAGGCTTTGGAAAAAGTGGCTGGTTACCTGCTCTTTGGGCAGGTCTTTGATAAATTTCTCTGGGATAGAGGCAATTTCATAAACAACGGGGAGATCATCGGCATACCGGACCCGCTCCATGCGAATAATATTTTCCTCCTTGGTAATCCCCAAGCAGTCCACCTCTTGCTGGCTGGGTAGGGTTCGCCGATAGGAAATCAGCTGACTGGACGGTACCTTTCCTTGCGATTGAATAATCTCTGTAAAAGAGGTCGTTCCCCTCATTTTTTCTTGCACACGGGTCGAAGCAATAAAGGTTCCACTTCCAACGCGACGCTCCAGTACCCCTTCTTCAACTAAAAGTGTAATGGCCTGGCGCAGAGTCATCCGACTCACCTGGTAGTGGGTCGCTAAATCTCGCTCGCTAGGCAGGCGCTGCCCAATCTTCCATTGGCCCTGATCAATGGCGGTTTTAATATCATCGTGTATTTCTAAGTAAGCTGGGCGCATGGCTCCTCCCCCTTCCTTCTTTTTATTTTAGTGACCTAGTGAGGAAAAGTCAACTTAATGTAGCTTTCTTGGCAAGGACTAAGGTCTATGATACAATGGAAACTATAAAAAATCTAACATTAGGAAAGGGATTAGATGACTACAATCACTCCTGACATGAAAGATGTCGAAAAAATTATCGTTCTGGATTATGGTAGCCAATACAACCAATTGATTTCCCGTCGTGTACGTGAAATGGGCGTATTCTCTGAACTAAAAAGCCATAAACTCAGTGCCCAAGAAGTGAAAGAGATGAACCCAATCGGAATCATCCTCTCCGGTGGTCCAAACTCTGTCTATGAAGAAGGATCCTTCGATATTGACCCAGAAATCTTTGAGTTGGGAATCCCTGTACTCGGAATTTGTTACGGAATGCAACTGATGACCCATAAGTTGGGTGGAAAAGTTGTGCCGGCTGGTGAAGCTGGAAACCGCGAATACGGCCAATCCAACTTAACCCATACACCTGACAGCTCACTCTTTGCGGCAACACCTGAGGAGCAACTGGTTTTGATGAGTCACGGTGATGCGGTTACAGAAATTCCAGAAAACTTTGTCCGTACCGGTACTTCTTTAGATTGTCCTTTTGCAGCGATTGAAAATCCGGATAAAAATCTCTACGGGATTCAATTCCACCCAGAAGTTCGCCACTCCGTCTACGGTTTCAATCTTTTGAAAAACTTTGTGTTCAACATCTGTGGAGCCAAAGGCGACTGGACTATGAACAACTTCATTGAGATGGAAATCAAAAAAATCCGTGAAACCGTTGGTGATCGGAAAGTCCTCCTTGGTCTTTCCGGTGGAGTTGATTCCTCAGTTGTTGGTGTGCTACTTCAAAAAGCCATTGGTGACCAATTGATCTGTATCTTTGTGGATCACGGACTCCTTCGTAAAGGTGAAGCCGACCAGGTTATGGACATGCTCGGAGGCAAATTCGGCCTTAATATCGTCAAAGCCGACGCTGCTGAACGTTTCTTGTCTAAACTAGCTGGTATATCGGATCCTGAACAAAAACGGAAAATCATCGGTAACGAGTTTGTTTATGTCTTCGATGATGAAGCCCGTAAATTGGACGGAGTTGATTTCCTAGCCCAAGGTACCCTCTACACAGACATCATCGAGTCTGGAACAGACACTGCCCAAACGATTAAATCCCACCACAACGTGGGTGGTCTCCCAGAAGATCTGCAATTTGAATTGATTGAACCCCTCAACACCCTCTTCAAAGATGAAGTCCGTGCCCTCGGAACAGAACTTGGCATGCCAGACGAAGTTGTATGGCGCCAACCATTCCCAGGACCAGGACTTGCTATCCGTGTGATGGGTGAAATCACAGAAGAAAAACTCCAAACCGTCCGCGAATCCGACGCCATCCTCCGCGAAGAAATTCAAAAAGCTGGCCTCGACCGTGACGTTTGGCAATACTTCACCGTTAACACCGGCGTTCGCTCTGTCGGCGTTATGGGAGACGGACGGACTTACGACTACACCCTCGCCATCCGTGCTATCACATCCATCGACGGCATGACCGCCGACTTCGCCCAACTACCATGGGACGTCTTGAAAAAAATCTCCGTCCGCATTGTCAACGAAGTCGACCACGTCAACCGCATCGTCTACGACATCACCAGCAAACCACCCGCAACAGTTGAGTGGGAATAAAAAGGTCCAGTGGACCTTTTTATCCCGAGCTTAAAAATTAGAGAGCGAGGTTGAGTCCAGTGGACCTTTTTATCCCGAGCTTAAAATTTAGAGAGCGAGGCTGAGTCCTGTGGACTGGTTTACCCGCCTCCTAAAAATGAGAAAGAGGCGCTAGATCCTGTGGACATGTTTATCCGTTCCCTAAAAACATACTAAGCTTAGTAGTGAGGAAATCTCCGACGGGAGAAAGTACTCACTACTTTTCTTTATGTTAAAGTAGAGGTGTCTTGTTAATACTCATTGAAATTCAAAATCTGAAAAAAGCCATTCTCTATGGACAATAGATTTTAGATCAGACCAATGCAAATTT
>NZ_JAOBSU010000061.1:0-10799 GCF_025447695.1 Streptococcus danieliae
AATGATTAGCTAGAAATGTGGTTAAATCTGTGATAAACTGGGTCATGGGAATAAATCTTTCTAGTAGTATTTTTGGTATAACTCTACTATACAGGATTTATTCCTTTTTTGCGTTTACACAAGATATTGTACACTCTCCATTTATATATAAATTTGGATTCAAAATAAACAAATTGGATTTTGAAATTAGATTCAAAAAATTTAATAATCAAATCGAAGGTTATTTTGGATACGTGAACATTGAAGTATTCCGAAATATCTATTAGCATCCGATAAGCATTTGAGTGATATTTCATATAAGTTTCTCTCGATGGTCGTTGTTTGTATTTTTTCAAATAATCACCTACTTCCAGATAGAGTCATCTTTAATTAAATTACGAGCAGTCTGCATCATGCCTGCAAGAGCTTTATTGAATCTTTCCCTCTCTTCTTCGGACATTCCTTCTGTTTCCTTACGGAACATGACAAGTGCTTGCTGCTCTTCTTTTTCGATGAAATCGTCTGAAAAATCTTTTCTAGCTTGATTCAGTTTCATAGTTTCGTAACTTTCACGCCCGAGTAGATAATCGACAGATGTATCGAGATATTCTGCAACTTTTTCAAGCGGTTCGCTATTAGGTTTTGATTTAGCCCACTTAGAGATGGAACCGTTGGATAAGTCGAGTTTGCGCTCTAACTCAGCAATACTCATGTGCCTATCAGATACAAGCTCTTTAATTAATTCATATGTGTTCATATGTAGACCTCTCAGAAAAAAATCTAAGAAAATCAGAAATAATTCTATTTTTATACTTGACAATAGAATTTGTTCTATGTTACTATAATACTGTACTTGACCGGTACGCAATAAATATAATACTGCAGAACTGATAAAAGTTTATTTTTATCATCTGATTTTCTTGTACCCTTATAATAGAACTATTTCTATTAAATGTCAAGGGCAATAGAAATAAAATGCAGAATTTTTTCTAAGAAAGGAGGTTGAATATGATTTACGATAAGATTAAAGCTCTTGCTGCTGAAAGAGGAATCTCGATCTATCGAATTGAACGAGACTTAGGCATTAGCAATGGGGTAATCAGCAAATGGAACATGAGCAAACCCGTGGTACATACCCTAAAACTAGTTGCTGACTATTTAAAAGTTCCATTAGAAAAATTATTAGAGGAAGAGACATGATTATTTTAAAAATAATAACGTTGATCGTTCAACTAATCACGCTTATTGTTTTAATTCTTACTATTCTGGAACGGAGAAAATAATGAACGAAATTTTTAATTTTAAAGGACAGGAAGTTCGAACAGTAACCATTGATAACGAGCCATATTTCGTCGGTAAAGATGTAGCAGGTATTCTTGGATATACAAATCCGCAGAAAGCTTTACGTGACCATATCGACGAAGAGGATAAGACGGTGAACGAATTGTTCAGCGTTAATGGAACGAGGGGGGTTCTTATCAATGAGAGTGGACTTTACTCACTTGTTTTAAAGTCCAAACTACCGCAAGCCAAAGAATTTAAGCGTTGGGTTACTTCAGAAGTTCTACCTGCTATCCGTAAGCATGGGATGTATGCCATTGATGATATTTTAGAAAACCCAGACATGGCAATCGCAGCACTTCAAAAGCTAAAGGAAGAGCGTCAACTGAGATTGAAGGCTCAAGAAGAAGTGGCACAACAGAACCAGATTATCCATGAACTGCAACCAAAAGCGACTTATTACGATTTGATCTTGCAAAGTGAATCTTTGGTAGCTATTTCAGTTATTGCTAAAGATTACGGCATGAGTGCTAGGAAGTTGAATGGTTTACTCCATGAGTTAAAAGTTCAATTCAAGCAAGGCCAGACCTGGTTGCTTTACCAGAAATATGCTAGCAAGGGTTACACTCAATCAAAAACACATACGATTGATGCAGAACGTAGCCGAATGCATACTTACTGGACTCAAAAAGGTCGCCTATTCATTTATGATTTATTGAAAAATAAAAAAGGCATCTTGCCTTTGATTGAACGGGATGATGCCGCTTAACGAAAAAAGCCCCTACGAACGACAATTCGTCAGGAGCTCAAGAAAAATAAACTAGTTTAATTATATCACAGAAAGGAGATTGATATGAATATCCTTAGTGAAGAATTTGAGGAAAGCTTAAAAATAGCTGTTCGAACGCAATTTAAGGAGTCTTTTACTGAGTTTCTAGAGCATGAGTCTAGTGATAAAGGGTGGCTATCTTTAGAAAGTGCTGCTAAACATGCAGATTGTAGCTCAAACACAATCCGAAAATGGATACGTATGGGATTAAACCTTTATCAGATTGATGGTACAAAACGAGTAAAGAAAGCAGAATTAGATGAGTTTATTGAATCTCACGTAGTTATCTGAAGGAGACAAACATGATCACAACAATTTCACTAATGATTAACGTCGCAGCTATTGCACTTCTTGCACTAAATCTGCGAAAGAAAAAAACTCAGATTAAAGTTTCAGAAGTTCGTGAGCGTCCCGCTGGATTCATTGATTACAAGACTGGTCGGCGCGTGGATATTAATCAAGCAACTAGAAAAGAAGAGTTTGTGAATTAGGAGGAGAAATAATGACACAAGCTGAACGAATTAGAGAATTTTATCGGGATAATCCGACAGTAAAAGCCAAGGAAGCTGCTGAGAAGTTAGGCATTTCCTATAGTTCCGTCAAGGCTTATATCTGTAAGGATATTAAAGCGGGTCGGTGTTTGAAGCTATCTGACGGTTCTCTTGATTACAGTAATTATTTCAAGGTATCAGAAGAAGTCGGAAGTTTGAAGGAAAGGCAGAACGAAGTTAGGTGGGAGCTGATCGAACAGTTGCTTGAAGCGAATCATCATGAGACGGATAGTAGTGAGCTTCGAAAAAATGCCAAGGAAATCAATAGGCTGTTGAATGAGGTGACCCGTTTATGAAGGATTTATTGGAATACGCTCTTCTTTATCTGGAAGATGAGTTGGCTGTATGCGACAACAAATACTTGGAGTTGGACATAGATCTTTCTGAACATCCACAGGCTGAACTCATTCGTGACTGGGTAGTGGTAGATAACCCGAGGTTTAAAGAGGGAGTCCATGATTCTCCTCATTATCGGGCTCAGATTTCCCATGATTTGAACCGAGTTCGGGAACTGTTAGGGAGGTGATGACCTATGGAGAATTAAAAAAGACGGCATAAGGAATGCCGCCACTAATAACACACAACGATTATACCACAAAGGAGAAAAATGATGATTGAACTAACATTTAAAGGCTCTAGCTTAGCAGAAGTTTTTGAGAATATGCGTCAAGCTTTAGGAGAATCAGATAAGAAACCTACTAAGGCTGTAGAAGCGAAGGAAGAAGTCCAGGAAGATGAAACTTCGGATCAAGCTGAGAAGGTTGTGACTTTGGATGAAATCAAGACACTTGCCAAGGCCAAGATGGAGGAGGAGAAATCAAAAGCCATCAAGGCTCTATTAGCTGAATTTGGTGCAGCTAAGGTTGCAGGTCTTGAGGAAGAGGATTATGCAGCTTTCTATGAAAAACTGGAGGAACTCTAATGCCTGTAGAAACCCATGCCCTCTTGTCTGCTTCTAGTTCACATCGCTGGCTACACTGTCCAATGCTACCGAGGCTAGAAGCAGAAGTTCCGAACAGGAACACGGTCTATACTCAGGAAGGGACTTGCGCCCATGAATTATCAGAAATTAAGTTGATGTATAAGTCTGGCTTGATCAAGAAGCGAGAGTTCAACAAGAAAATCAAGGATTTTAAAGCAAATGCTGCCTTCTACGATGAAGAAATGGAGGAAATGACAGAACTCTACACTGACATTGTCATGGAACATTTTAACTCCTATGAGAGTGCTAGCATTGAGCTGGAGAAACGAGTTGATTTCTCTGATTGGGTACCGAATGGTTTTGGAACTTCTGACGTGGTAATCCTAGCTGACAACACGCTTGAAATTATCGATTTGAAGTACGGTAAAGGAGTTCCTGTATCTGCCAAATTAAACCCGCAAATGAGCCTTTATGCTCTGGGTGCCTATGCGGCTTATGATCTGGTTTATGACTTTGACAAGATTAAGATGACCATTGTCCAACCTCGGCTGGACTCAGTCAGTACAGTTGAAGTTTTTGTAGATGAATTACTCTACTGGGCAGATAACTATGTTTTACCTAGAGCTTCCCAAGCTGAAATCGGTATCGGTGATTGGGACTTGAATGAAGAAATCTTGAAATGGTCTCCTGTGGCAGCCAAGCTAGTGCCCTGGGCTCAGAAGAACTGGGAGATTATCGATCGCTATGATTTTCAAGAGCCTGTCTATCTGCCAGATGAAGCCATAAAAGAGATTCTGGACAGATCCAGCGAAATCAAGAAGTGGGTCGAGTCTGTAGAAGCCTATGCTCTCAGACAAGCCCTTGATGGTAAGGAAGTCCCTGGCTATAAGCTAGTGGAAGGCCGAAGTAATCGCAAGATTATGGATACGGCCAAGGCAGAGGAAATCCTCCACGATAACGACTTTGGAGATGAAATCTATAAGCCAAAAGAGCTTCTAGCGATGGGGGCACTAGAGAAGTTGATTGGGAAATCCACTTTCGCCGAATTATTGGCAGAGGTGATTGAGAAACCCCAAGGGAAACCAGTCCTTGTCCGGGAAAGTGATAAGCGACCAGCATTAAACAGTTTAGCGCAAGCTATTAAAGAATTTGAAGGAGAATAACTATGGCAGTAACAACACAAGCAACAACTAAAATCATCACAGGTAAAGTCCGTCTTAGCTATGTAGCCCTACTTGAACCTAAGGCTTTTGAAGGTCAGGAAGCTAAATATTCTACAGTGATTCTCATTCCAAAAGAAGATAAAGAGACTATTAAGCGTATTAAAAAGGCTCAAAAGGCAGCTTATGAAGCCGCTAAAAATGACAAGCTAAAAGGTATTAAGTGGGAGCGCGTCAAAACTACTTTGCGGGACGGTGACGAGGAAATGGATACTGAAGAACATCCAGAATATGCAGGTCATATGTTCATGTCAGTATCTAGCAAGACGAGGCCGCAAATCATCGATAAGTACAAAAAACCAGTTGATTCAGAAGACGAAGTGTATTCCGGAGTCTATGCTCGTGTCTCTCTTAATGCTTTTGCTTACAACTCCATGGGAAACAAGGGAATCTCTTGCGGTTTGAATAATGTTCAGATTTTAGCGAAAGGAGATTACCTCGGAGGACGTTCATCAGCCGATGCGGACTTTGATGAGTGGGAAGAAGATGAAGATGATGACGATATCTTGTAAGAGGTAGGTCTATGCACTATCTCAACATAGATATTGAAACTTATTCCTCGAATGATATTAAGGACGGCGTCTACAAGTATGTGGACGCTCCTGATTTCGAGGTATTGCTGTTTGCCTACTCCTTGGACGGTTCTCCAGTCGAGTGTCTTGACTTGACCAAGGAAGCTTTGCCAAAGGATATTCAAGAGGCTCTTCTTTCAAGTGATGTTCAGAAATCAGCCTTTAACGCTCAGTTTGAACGAGTTTGTCTCAGTAAGCATTTAGGAGTTCCCTATTACTTAGACCCTAGCCAGTGGCGCTGCACCATGGTACACGCCCAGGAACTAGGTTTACCTGCCAGTCTTGAACGGTGTGCTAGCTATCTCAGTCTATCCCAAGAAAAGGATGCTGCAGGTAAGAATCTTATCAAGTATTTCTCGGTGCCTTGTAAGCCGACGAAAGCCAATGACGGAAGAACTAGGAATCTTCCTAAGCATGATCCTGAAAAATGGCAGAAATTTATTGACTACTGCATTCAGGACGTTGTTGTTGAAATGGCTATTGCTGAACGACTGTCCGTTTTGCCTGTTGCTGAAAGAGAATGGGATTACTACTCTGCAGACCAGCGAATCAATGACAGAGGTGTTGCCTTAGATAGTGAACTGGTAGCTTCGGCTCTTTATTGTAAGGATGTCAAGATGGAGATGCTCTTTGATGAGCTGAAATCCACAACAGGTCTTGCCAATCCAAACAGTAGGGCGCAACTGCTGCCCTGGCTAAAAAGTCACGGCTACTCTGCTGAAGGTTTAACTAAGGCAGATGTTAAGAAAGAGTTAAAGACAGCTACAGGAGAGTTGAGACGTGTTCTGGAGTTGAAACAAGAAACTGCAATGTCTAGCCTCAAGAAATACGAGGCTATGGAGCGGGCACTGTGTTCTGATGGGCGTGTCCATGGGCTTCTACAGTTTTATGGGGCATCCAGGACAGGTCGCTGGGCAGGACGTGTGGTCCAAGTTCAAAATCTTGCTAGAAACTATCTCAAGGATTTGGATGATGCCAGAAACTTTGTCAAAGCTCGAGATATTGACGCAGTGGAGATTCTCTACGACAGCTTGAACGATACTTTGAAGCAATTGGTTCGGACTGCTTTTGTGGCAGCAGGGGATCAGGAATTTTATGTTTCTGACTTTTCAGCCATTGAAGCCCGAGTCATTGCTTGGTATGCAGGAGAGCAGTGGAGGCTCGACGTATTTCAGACTCACGGTAAGATCTATGAAGCTTCAGCTAGTCAAATGTTCCATATCCCAATTGAAGATGTCGATAAAGACTTACGTCAACGAGGAAAAATTGCAGAGCTAGCCTTGGGCTATCAGGGAGGTCCTGGAGCTTTGAAAGCCATGGGCGCCCTTGAGATGGGTGTTCCAGAAGCAGAGCTGCAAGGACTAGTGGATGATTGGCGCAGGGCTAATTCGAAGATTGTGCGTTTCTGGAAAGATGTTCAGACGGCAGCGCATAAGGCGATCCGTAGGCGTTCAACTATTCGGATGGGTCGCTTGACCTTCAAATACCGCAAAGGTTTCCTGTTAATCCAGCTACCTAGTGGGCGGCACTTAGCTTATGCTAGGGTCAAGCTGGAGGCAGGGGATTACGGCGATAAACTGACCTATGAAGGTCAGGGCGATAGAGCTTACTTTACCAGGCAGGATACCTATGGCGGAAAGCTGGTCGAGAACATCGTTCAGGCAACAGCGAGAGATATTCTAGCAGAAGCTATTTTGAGGCTAGAGGATAATGGCTATCCTGTTGTTTTCCACGTACATGATGAATGCATTGTAGAGAGCAGGGGAACAACCATTGAAGTCATCAATGACCTCATGGCTCAAAGCCCGGAATGGGCGGAAGGGCTACCTTTAAATAGCGAGGGCTACGTGACAAAATACTATATGAAGGATTGATTATGGTAGAAAAAAGAATCAGACATTCTCCTAACAAGGAGCTTCAACTATCCGTTGGAGCTTCTCGGAAAACGAAAACCTGGAAGAATATCACCATGACCTGGCAGGAGTTAGTCGATAGACTAGCTTCTCCGACGGTCACTCAAGAGACTTTCTCAGAATATCAAAAAATGACCCGAGCTGAAAAAGGGCAGGTCAAGGACGTTGGAGGTTTTGTTGGGGGTTGGCTGAAACAAGGCAAGCGCCGAAATGGGAACGTACAGAGTAGGTCACTAGTGGCCTTAGATGCGGATTCCCCATCAGAGGATTTCTTAGATAGGCTGGACTTGATGGCAGACTACGCTTATGCCCTTTACAGTACACACAGCCATAGTGCCAAAGCTCCTAAATACCGGATACTGATCCCGACAGATAGATTAATGCTTCCGGATGAATACGAACCTGTGGCCCGCTATCTGGCAAATCAGTTGGGAATGACTAACTTTGATGATACGACTTATCAAGATGTCCGATTGATGTACTGGCCTAGCCACGCTAGAGAAGCGGAGTTTGAGTTCCGTTTGAATGATGAAGTCTTTGTAAACGTTGATGATGTTCTGGCCACTTTTCCCGACTGGAGAGATTCTAGCTTTTGGCCAGAGAGTCCGACTCATACGGTTCAGAAACATCGGGAAGCTAAAAAGCAAGGAGACCCTCTATCTAAAAAGGGGCTAGTCGGTGCTTTTTGTAAGGCTTACGATATTAAGCAGGCTATTGCCGAATTCTTGCCTGAGGTTTACGTAGAGGGCTCAACGCCTGATCGCTATACCTACGTTGAAGGTTCAGCCGCAAACGGGCTGGTGCTCTATGATGATGTCTTTGCCTATAGTCACCACGGTACGGACCCTGTAGGAGATACCTTGGTCAACAGCTATGATCTCGTTCGGATTCATAAATTTGGGGAGCTAGACGCAGACGCTAAAGAGAATACCCCGACTAATAAACTCCCGTCTAGCAAGGCTATGAACGAATGGGTAGCCAAGTTACCAAGCGTAAAAGCTAGTTTACTGGAAGAAGCCATTGGAGATTTCAATGAGGATCTCCCTGTCGAAGACGATGGCTTTTGGTTAGAGATTGACGAGAGGGGAAATCCTGAAGTCAACAGCTATCTTTTAGCCCAGCAGATTTTAAGGGAAGTTCCTGTTTGGTATGACGGGTTAGAGTTTTTGAGGTATGAGGCAGAAAAAGGCATTTGGATTCCCAATGCAGAAGACTATCTTAGAAGTTACATTGCGACTAAGAAGCTAGTCAAGATTACCAAAATCAGGCATATCAATGAGACGATAGCTGCGATTAAGGCACTAGCTTTTTCAAAAGAAGCTTTTGAAGAAAGCAATGTCAATAAGATTGTATTAGCTAACGGTGTTTATGACCTACAAGAGAATAGCTTTGTCAGTCAGTTTGATCCAGACTTACATGCAAGATCCAGCCACCCCGTTGTCTATGATGGGGCAGCGGATTGCCCAACATTTGTCGGTTTCATCAAGGAAGTTGTGGGGGCTGAAAATGTAGATTTCATCTTTGAGTGGTTCGGCTACAATTTCTATCGAGAGTACACTATCCAAAAAATGTTGTTCGTCCAAGGTGTCGGAGGAACAGGGAAGTCAACTGTTATCAATATCCTACGGGCTATGGTTGGAGATGACAACTATTCAGCAGTCACGCTTCAGTATCTTATGCAAGAACGCTTTGCCAAAATCGGTCTCTATCGTAAGACTGCAAACTTTGATACGGATGCGAAACCCCAGTATTTAGCCGATGGGGCCACCTTGAAGATGTTGACGGGTGAAGATAGTATCCACGCAGACAGGAAGAATAAAGAGCCGATTACCTTTTACAACTACGCTAAACTAAGCTTTGCCATGAACGAACTACCACCGATGAGGGATTTTAGCGGAGGTCTGAAAAGGCGGATGTTGATTCTTGAGATGAATAAGGTTTTAACCAAGGAAGTCAAGGAACAGTATCCACTGGATCAGATTATGGCTGAGGTTCCAGGTATCTTCAACAGGGCCATGGGGGGGCTTCGAAAGGCATTAAGTAGACGAGATTTTAGCATCAGTAGCACTATGCGAGAAAGCGTTGAAAAATGGGAGAAGGGCAATGATGTTGTAGCCCTATTCCTGGAGGATGAGTGCGAGGTTGGAGACGGCAAGAAAGCTCCTGTCTCGGAGGTTTATCCAGAATACAGACAATACTGTATCGACTCAGGCTATAAACCTTTAGCTAGAAACTCCTTTAACCAACGTCTCAGGGAGCTACATTTTGAAAATAAGAATGTCAAAGAAAAGGGCAAGCAGGTCAAAAGTTGGATCGGATTTGCCTTAAAAAGTGAATTTTAGCGGTTACCGTTTAAGCTACCGTTTTTGAAGAAATCAAGAAGCAGTTACCAAGTTACCACTTTTGGGGAAGTTGGTAAAAATTTAAAAAGTTGGAAAAATCGGTAACTTGGTAGCCTAAAAGATTGGTTTTTGGCTAAACATCTCAAAAACGGTAGCTTTGGTATCTTTTCGGTAGCCGTGAAAAGCCTTATCACGCTTGAGTTTATAGGGGTAGGGCTACCAAGTTACCACTTTTCTCTCTTTAACTTATATATAAATAATATATAAGTAATACGTATGTAAGAAACACGTATATATAAAAAGAAAAAGTAAGTTGAAAAAAACGGTAACCCTAATTAGTAGTAATTTTGGAGGAAGGATGAAATCTGAAAAGGACATTGAAAACTATTTGAAAAGAAAGTGCACTGGATTGTGTTTGAAGTTCACTAGTCCTGGGACGATTGGGGCGCCAGATAGACTTGTCATTCTACCCCAGGGAGTATTTTTTGTGGAGGTCAAAGCTCCAGGTAAAAAACCGAGACCGAGTCAGCTAGCCTTGTTCAAGAAACTGGAGGCACTGGGGCATAGGGTCTGGGTGGTGGATTCTTACGAGTCGGTGAATAGAGCCTTGGAGGAGATGAATGAAACTACATGAGTATCAGGAATATGCCAGGGATTGGGTATTAGAGCACCCCTACTGCGGTCTGTTGCTGGATATGGGGCTTGGTAAAACTTTGACAACTCTAACAGCCATTGATGAGTTGAAAAACATATTTTGTGAGGATCATAAGATTCTGATCATAGCACCTAAGAAGGTGGCAGAGGAGACCTGGTCCACGGAAATTGAGAAGTGGGGTTTTAATTTGACCTATTCAAAAATTTTAGGGACAGCCAAACAGAGAGTAGAGGCTTTAGCCGTTGAAGCGGATCTCTATATCATCAATCGAGAGAATGTAGTCTGGTTGGTGGAGTATTTCAAGACCAAGTGGCCTTTCACATTTGTAGTTGTAGATGAGCTATCCAGCTTTAAATCCAGTAAGTCGAAGCGATTCAAAGCTTTAAGGAAAGTCAGGCCTAAGCTAGAACGATTTGTGGGTCTCACTGGAACTCCTGCACCTAATACTTAACAAAAAACAAAATCTGAATTATAATAGATAGTATGAAATTCACACAAGATCAAATTAAAGAATTAAAATCAGCTCTTAAAAATA
>NZ_JAOBSU010000062.1:0-10705 GCF_025447695.1 Streptococcus danieliae
ACCCAATCAACTACTGCGTCAAAGGTATTTTGCTAATCATAAAGAGAGAGGCTAGACTTTTGTCCCAGCCTCTTTTTACATCCAAGTGCTAGATTGGGCAATCCCTTCTTTTTGAGCTCAAATTCTTCCTTTATATGTGGAAATTGTGTATAATATCTTCTAATAAGGGGAATGAGTTTATGTACCAAGTAGTAGAGTTATATGGTGACTGTGAGCCATGGTGGTTCACAGATGACTGGCAAGATGATACAGTCCAAGTAGAAGCATTTGAAACATATACTAAAGCCCTCGTGTTTTTCCAAGATAGGTGCAGCCAGTATGAACAGGATTACCCAGAGATTCGGTATGAAGGGGAGACTATGGCCGCCTTTTGGAAGGAGGGAGAGGAACGCTGGTGTGAGGAATGTGGTGACTACATTCAGCAGTACCATTCTCTTGCTGTGGTTCAAAATGGACAAATTCTTGAAAATCTCTCTACTTTAAATTTGGAAGAATTTCTTTCCCCAAAAGCCCATTGTCAATTTGATCAGGGCTTCAGACGTGCGTAATCTATGGGTCTAGTCGAACAGTAGTATCGACAGACCCTTTTTCTGTAAAGGAGAGACAAATGGCGGTTCAATTATTGGAAAGTTGGTTACTGGGGGAACAGGCTAAAATACAAGCCAACTATAAAGAGCTCAACACGCTCTGCCTGCAGGAGCCCCAGATTATTTTTGCAGGAGATTCAATTGTGGAGTATTTTCCGTTCCATGAGTTATTGACGAGCTCCAAGTCCATTGTTAATCGTGGTATTCGCGGTTATCAATCCAATCAATTATTAGAGCATCGCTCCCTGCATTTTTTTGGTCAAAATTTAGAAAAGGTTTTTCTGCTTATTGGAACGAATGATTTAGGAAAGGAAGTTCCCCTAGATCAGACCTTGGCCAATCTAGAGCAGCTGTTCTACCTTTTGCAACACGACTATCCACTGGTGGAGATCAAGCTGCTTTCCATTTTACCGGTCTATGAAAGTGATGAAACGAGGGCTAAGCTCTATACGCGGACTAATGAGGGGATTCGGAAAATGAATCAGGCCTATGCCTCCTTGGCAGGGGCCTTTCCCCAGGTTGAGTATCTGGATGTAACGGAAGGGTTGCTGGATGATCACGGCCAATTGCGGGCTGCCTTCACGACGGATGGACTGCATTTGACGGCTCATGGTTACGCCTCCCTAGCCCAAGCTTTGCAACCGCATTTAATAGTCTAATTACCTTGGCAAGGGTAAAGTGGTCTGTTATAATGGGTAAGTTATGAAAAACTTAATGGAAAAAAATAAAGTGCTTTTTGTAGCCATTGCTTTTGCGGCGATTAGCCTCGCCTTGGTTCTTTATATTGCCAATATCTGGCAAGGGTTCCATTACCTCATGGGGGTCTTTTCTCCGATTATTATTGGCGCTGGCTTGGCCTTTGTGTTTAACGTACCGATGAAGAAGCTGGAAGGCCAGTTGAGAGCATGGAAGGTGAAACCAGGTTTACAGCGTCCCTTGGCCATGCTCCTGGTGTTGCTGTTGCTGTGTTTGATTTTTGCTGGCGTCGTGGCGATTATTGTGCCAACCCTGGCAACTTCTGTTAACAGTTTAACCCATACTGTGCAAGCGGCAGTGCCCCAGCTTGGTTCCTGGTTAGCTGCAACTGGCTTGGTGAATCGGGATCAACTACAGGATATTTCAAAGTATCTCACCGATAGTGGGATGCTCAATAAGGGAGCACAGCTCTTAGGCAATTTAACCGGAAATCTCGGGGGATTGGTTGGCAATGTCTTTACCGTTATGATGGCCTTGTTCTTGATGTTTGCCATGCTGGGGAGCAAGGAGCACCTGGCTTCGAGTACCAATCGTATTTTAGCTGTTACACTGCCCAAGAAGGTGGGGGATCGTCTCCGCTATGTAGGGAGTGTCATGGTTGAAACCTATGATGGTTTTTTGATGGGGCAGTTGATTGAAGCCTTTATCATTGGCTTTTTGGTGTTTGCGGCTTATAGTTTGGCAGGCCTACCCTTTGCGTCAATGACAGCGGTTTTGGCAGGTGTCTTGTCCTTTATTCCGTATATTGGTCCTTTTACGGCTTGTGGTTTGGGTGCAATTTTTATTTTTACCATTAGCCCTTGGCAGGCCCTTTTGTCGATTGTTGTTTTCCAATTGGTTCAATTGATAGAAGGAAACTTGATTTATCCACGGGTGGTTGGTTCTCAAGTGGGGCTTCCGAGCCTGTTTACCCTCGCGGCAGCCTTGATTGGGGGAAATCTATTTGGCCTTGTGGGAATGATTTTCTTTACGCCCATTTTTGCGGTTATTTACCGTTTGGTCAAGGAAGCTGTCGAAGCGAAGGAGGCAAGCTTCTCTCCAAAGTAGAATTTTTTGATTTAAAAGTAAATTACCCTTTTAAAAAGGTCAAGAATGTGCTAAACTGTTAGACAGTTACATTATAGTTAGGGAGGTTGTCTAAATGGTAGAATCGAATTTTCGCGAATATGCCAAAAAAGACAAAGAGTATTTAGTGAAGGATATTGAGGCGTTACGATTGAACATTGGAGCGTCGATTCATGAATTTTCAAAGGAAATGGATGTTTCAATGGATACCTACTTTTCTTGGAAGTATGGCCGTAGTTATCCAAATCCAAAATCGATTGAAAAGATTGTCGTTTTTATGGAGTCTGATAAACCAGAGAAATTACGGGAAGAAATTCGCCAGCGTAAGGAAGAAATCCGTCAGCGTCGCTTGGGACGCAAGAGCACACGGGAGTGGACTCAGGAGGATTTGGAGCGGGCTCAGAAATTTCTCAATGAAATTGCAGCATTTCAATCAGATTACCAGTTAAATGAAGCGGAACTCTTGGTTATTTTGAAAATCACACAGAATACTTGGGAAAAATGGACTGAGGGCATGAGTCTTCCGTCTGTTGGCAAGATGTTTGATTTGCGCGATCGGATGCGGACCCACCGGAAAGAGCATCCTGTTAATTAGAAGACAAGGGAAAAGAATTGGGGTTGGAGAAACTCCAATTCTTTTTTATGCCAGAAAAAGGTATAATAGGGTTCAGTAAGGAGGAATAAAGAATGAGGTTTTTTGAAAAATCACAAAAGCTAGAAGATGTAGCCTATGATATTCGAGGTCCGGTTTTGGAAGAGGCTATGCGGATGCGTGCCAATGGTGAGCAAATTTTACGCCTAAACACGGGGAATCCGGCCGAGTTTGATTTTAAGGCGCCAGATGAAGTTATCCATGATCTAATTCGGAATGCCCGCAATAGTGAGGGGTATTCAGACTCCAAGGGGATTTTCTCAGCCCGGAAGGCGATTATGCAGTATTCCCAGCTTAAAGGCATTCCCAATGTGGATATTGATGATATTTTTATTGGTAATGGCGTCAGTGAGCTAATCGTTATGTCTATGCAGGGGCTTCTGGATAATGGAGATGAAGTTTTGGTGCCCATGCCCGACTATCCGTTGTGGACGGCAGCTGTAAGTTTGGGGGGAGGCAAGCCGGTCCATTATCTCTGTGATGAGGAAGCTAACTGGTATCCAGATATGCAAGATATCCGGTCCAAGATTACCGAACGGACTAAGGCTATTGTTGTCATCAATCCTAATAATCCGACTGGTTCGCTGTATCCACGGGAAGTCTTGGAGGACCTGGTTCAGATTGCGCGTGAACACAATTTAATTATTTATGCCGATGAAATTTATGATCGTTTAGTCATGGATGGGAAGGAGCATATCGCGATTGCCAGTCTGGCTCCAGATCTTTTCTGTGTTAGCATGAATGGTCTATCAAAATCCCATCGAATTGCTGGTTTTCGTGTGGGCTGGATGGTCTTATCCGGTGAGAAGAAACATGTTCGGGGTTATATTGAAGGTTTGAACATGTTGGCCAATATGCGTCTATGTTCCAATGTCTTAGCCCAACAGGTGGTTCAGACTTCCTTAGGCGGTTATCAGTCGGTTGATGAGCTGCTTTTGCCGGGTGGTCGGATCTATGAACAACGAAACTTCATGTATGAAGCGATCAATGCTATTCCAGGTTTGTCGGCAGTCAAGCCGAGTGCGGGTCTCTACCTCTTTCCGAAAATCGACCGGACTATGTACAAGATTGAAGACGATGAGCAGTTTGTTCTCGATTTTTTGAAGCAGGAGAAGGTGCTCCTGGTTCATGGACGTGGTTTTAACTGGAAGGAACCCGATCATTTCCGGATTGTTTACTTACCACGGGTTGAAGAGTTGGCCCAGGTCCAAGAAAAAATGGAGCGATTTTTAGCCCAATATCGTTATTAATTTCCATTCGTTAGAAAATTCTGATACAATAGGAAGAGAATAATGAGGTGAACTATGGCAACGTTATTGCAAAAAACGACAAGGATTACTTCAATCTTGAAAGAGTCTTACGAGCAATCCCATGATGATATGCCTTTTGCATCGATTGCTCAACGTCTATCGGAAATCATTGATTGTAATTCCTGTATTATTAATAGCCAAGGTGATTTACTTGGCTATTTTATGCGCTATAAGACGAATACTGACCGAGTAGAGGCTTTCTTTCAGAGCCGCAAGCTTCCAGAGGTTTACGTCAAAGAGGCTGGTTTTGTTTATCAAACAGAAGCCAACTTGGATGTCAATTCTGCTCTATCCATTTATCCAGTTGAAACCAAGGAAAATTATCCAGATGGTGTGACAACAGTGGCACCGATTCATATTACAGGGATTCGTCTGGGCTCCTTGATTATTTGGCGGAATGATGAGCCCTTTGGTGAAGATGATTTAATCTTAGTTGAGATTGCCAGCACTGTTGTTGGCTTACAGATGCTCAACCATCAGCGGGAGATTGATGAAGAGAACCTTCGCCGTCGGTCAACTGTGTCAATGGCCGTTAATACTCTTTCTTATTCTGAATTACGAGCGGTTTCAGCTATTTTGGAAGAATTGGGAGGAACAGAAGGTCAGTTGACAGCTTCTATTGTTGCAGATCGGATCGGAATTACCCGAAGTGTGATTGTCAATGCCCTTCGTAAATTGGAGTCTGCAGGAATTATTGAGAGCCGGTCTCTCGGTATGAAAGGGACCTACTTGAAGGTTTTGATTGCAGATGTTTTTGAAGAAATTAAAAAGAGGGAATTTTAATGACAAAAGCGGTTTTATCTATTGATTATACAAAGGATTTTGTGGCAAATGATGGAAAGTTAACAGCTGGTCAACCGGCGCAAGCCATTTCAGAAGCCATGGCGGCTGTCAGTCAAAAAGCTTGGGACAATGGGCACTATGTTTTTTTCATGATTGATGAACATCTGGAAGGCGACACCTTTCATCCAGAAAGCCAACTCTTCCCACCCCACAATATTCGTGGAACAGAAGGCCGCACCTTATACGGCCCATTGAAGGCTTTTTTTGAAACCCACAAGGATTCCGAGCGCGTGTTTTGGATGGACAAACACTACTATTCAGCCTTTGCAGGAACCATGCTGGACATCTACTTGCGGGAGCGAAAGGTTGATACTCTGGTTTTAACAGGAGTGCTGACCGATATTTGTGTTCTGCACACTGCGATCGATGCCTACCAGAAGGGCTATCAGATTGAAATTGTGACGGACGCAGTCGCAAGTATTACAGAGGAGCAGCACCAATTTGCCCTTGACCATATGAAAAATGTCTTGGGTGCAAAACTCTACTCTTCAACAGAATTGAACTTTTAACCGATAATCTAGGGGATGGCTTTCCGACCATCCTCTATTTTTCAGGCTTGAAATGTGGTAGAATAAGGAAGATTTATACTCTCCCTTAGGTAGGAGTATGACTTGTAATCGTAAAGGAGATAGAATGAAGATTTCACATGAAGAAGTGGCTCACGTGGCTAATCTATCAAAATTAGCCTTTACCGCAGAAGAAACAGAGCGGTTTGCGACGGATTTGACCAAGATTGTCGATATGGTTGAAATGTTAAATGAATTGGATACAGAGGGAGTGGCAGTGACCTCCTCTGTGGTCACCCAGGTCAATGTTCTTCGTCCGGATCAAGCCCAAACAGGTTGGAATCGAGAAGAGTTATTTGAAAACGTACCTGAAAAAGACAAGGGCTTTATCAAAGTTCCAGCCATTTTCGAAGAGGAGGGCAGTAATTCATGAGACTGCAAGAACAAACAATCGACCAATTGCATGATCTCTTGGTCAAGAAAGAAATTTCCGTTGAGGAATTAACCAAAGAAACCTTGAAGGATATCGAGGAGCGGGAAGCAGCACTAGGGAATTTTATTACCATCAGTGAAGAGAATGCTCTGGAGCAAGCCCGTGCCTTGGATGCTAAGGGAGTTGATGCGGATAATGTCTTGAGTGGGATTCCGGTAGCGGTCAAGGATAATATTTCTACGGAGGGAATCTTGACGACTGCGGCATCAAAAATGCTCTACAATTACAAGCCGATCTTTGATGCGACTAGTGTTTCCAACCTTTACAAGAAAGATATGATTGTCATTGGGAAGACCAACCTGGATGAATTTGCCATGGGGGGATCCAATGAGACTTCCTATTTCAAACCAAGTAAAAATGCCTGGGATCAAAGCAAGGTTCCGGGAGGTTCTTCTGGAGGTTCTGCTTCTGCTGTAGCAGCTGGTCAGGTGCGTCTGTCCTTGGGGTCAGATACTGGAGGGTCTATTCGCCAGCCCGCAGCCTTTAATGGAATTGTGGGGATGAAGCCAACTTATGGCCGGATTTCCCGTTTTGGTCTCATTGCCTTTGCTTCTTCCTTGGATCAGATTGGACCATTTGCACCGACTGTTCGCGAAAATGCCCACTTGTTGGGGGCCTTGGCTGGTCATGATTTACGCGATGCAACCTCTGCACCGCTGGCTGTTCCTGATTTTACCAGTAAGATTGGTCAGGATTTGACAGGGATGAAAATTGCCTTGCCCAAAGAGTATATGGGTGAAGGAATTGACCCGGCTGTGAAGGATCAGATCTTGGCAGCTGCTAAAAAGTTTGAGGAACTGGGTGCGCGTGTGGAAGAAGTGAGCCTCCCCCACAGTCGCTATGGTGTAGCCGTTTATTACATCATCGCCTCTTCAGAAGCAGCCTCCAATCTTCAACGTTTTGACGGAATTCGCTATGGATTTAGAGCGGAAGATATTGAAAATCTTGAGGATGTCTATGTCAAGACCCGGAGCCAAGGTTTTGGAGACGAGGTTAAGCGGCGGATTATGTTGGGGAACTTCAGTTTGTCATCGGGTTACTACGATGCCTACTTCAAAAAGGCTGGCCAGGTTCGGACTTTGATTATGGAGGATTTCCGCAAAGTCTTTGAAGGCTATAACTTGATTATGGGACCAACTGCCCCAACAGTAGCCTTTGATTTGGGTAGCCGTGTGGAGGATCCGATTGCCATGTACCTGGCGGATTTGTTGACGATTCCGGTGAACTTGGCTGGACTTCCAGGTATGTCTCTGCCAGCTGGATTTGCGGATGGTCTGCCGGTTGGTCTGCAACTGATTGCCAACCACTTCCAAGAAGAAACTCTCTACCAAGCTGCTGGAGCCTTTGAGGCAGCAACCAGCTACCATTTAGAAAAACCTGCGATTTTTGGAGGTGTCAACTAATGAATTTCGAAACCATTATTGGATTGGAAGTCCATGTGGAGCTAAAAACAGCTTCCAAAATCTTTTCACCTGCACCAGCACATTTCGGTGAGGATCCAAATGCCAATACCAATATCATTGACTGGGCCTTTCCAGGTGTCTTGCCGGTCTTAAACAAGGGTGTTGTAGATGCTGGGATCAAAGCTTCCCTAGCTCTGAATATGGACCTGCATCGGGACATGCATTTTGACCGGAAAAACTATTTCTATCCGGATAATCCTAAAGCTTATCAGATTTCACAATTTGATGAGCCAATTGGTTACAATGGCTGGTTGGAAATTGAACTAGAAGATGGATCAACCAAGAAAATCCGTGTCGAACGAGCGCATCTGGAAGAAGATGCTGGGAAAAATACTCATGGCAGTGACGGGTATTCCTATGTGGACTTGAACCGTCAAGGGGTTCCCCTAATTGAGATCGTATCTGAAGCCGATATGCGCAGCCCAGAAGAAGCCTATGCCTACTTGACTGCCTTGAAGGAAATCATCCAGTACACAGGAATTTCCGATGTCAAAATGGAAGAAGGATCGATGCGGGTGGATGCCAATATCTCCTTGCGCCCTTACGGCCAAGAAGCCTTTGGAACCAAAACAGAATTGAAAAACCTCAACTCCTTTAACTATGTGCGGAAAGGGTTGGAGTATGAGATCAAACGCCAGGCCGAAATCCTGCGATCTGGCGGCCAAATCCGTCAAGAAACACGCCGTTACGATGAGGCAACCGGTGAGACCATCTTGATGCGGGTTAAGGAAGGGGCGGCAGACTACCGTTACTTCCCAGAACCAGACCTACCACGGGTACAGTTGGACGAGGCTTGGATTGAAGCTGTTCGCCAAGAACTACCAGCCTTTCCAAAGGAACGGCGCCAACGCTACCGGGCTGAATTTGGTTTGAGTGACTACGATGCGCGTCAATTGACAGCTAGCAAGTTCCAATCTGACTTCTTTGAAGCAGCCGTGGCCCTGGGTGGTGATCCTAAGCAAGTTTCTAACTGGTTGCAAGGGGAAGTGGCCCAGTACCTCAATGCCAATAATCAGGCCTTGGCTGACCTTGCCTTGACTCCAGAAAATTTGGTTGAGATGATTGGATTGATTGCGGATGCAACAATTTCGTCTAAGATTGCCAAAAAAGTTTTTGTCCATCTGGCCAAAAATGGTGGCTCTGCGCGTGACTATGTTGAACAAGCCGGCTTGGTCCAAATCTCTGATCCAGCCGTCTTAATTCCGATCATTCATCAGGTCTTTGAGGATCAACCAGCAGCCGTTGCCGATTTCAAGTCTGGTAAACGAAATGCGGACAAGGCCTTCACTGGTTTCTTAATGAAAGCAACTAAGGGACAGGCCAACCCACAAGTGGCCCAAGCCTTGTTGAAAGAAGAATTGCAAAAA
Source organism: Streptococcus danieliae (assembly GCF_025447695.1). NCBI lineage: Bacteria > Bacillati > Bacillota > Bacilli > Lactobacillales > Streptococcaceae > Streptococcus > Streptococcus danieliae. The sequence continues at coordinate 9,043 of NZ_JAOBSU010000062.1, forward strand.
TTGTTAGAAGAGTAAAAGACGAGTTAGGAAAAGGTCGAGACACGTTTTGGAGGTCCCGGCCTTTCTCTTGGTTTTAGTACTTTTTCGCTTTTTCTTTATCACTAAGGAGGCTTGGCAAGGTCAGATTGTGAAATTCAATGAGTATTAGGATGAACTTGATACTAGTGTTTGTCTGTAAGAGCTGTTTGACAGCTATACGAAAGGAATTTGTATGGAACAGAATAAATTAGGGACGGCCTCTATTTCGTCTCTCTTACGACAGTTGGCCATTCCAGCAGTTATTGCCAATGTGGTCAACGCTCTTTACAATATCGTCGATCAAATTTTTATTGGCCAAGGGATTGGTTATCTGGGAAATGCGGCGACCAATGTTGCCTTTCCTGTGACCACCCTGTGTTTGGCCTTGGGTTTGATGATTGGCCTGGGGGCGGCAGCTCGTTTTAATTTGGAGCTGGGGCGAGGGAAACAGGCCCTAGCCCAGAAGGTGCTGGGGAATGCTTTTACGACCTTGGTTGTGGCGGGAGTAGTCCTGTGTCTGGTGTTACAGATCTTCTTGGGGCCCTTGTTGACATTCTTTGGGGCGACAGAAAGTATCTATGACCTAGCCTTGACCTATACCAGTGTATCGATTTGGGGTGTTCCCTTCTTATTGTTTGCGATTGGCTCTAATCCCCTGGTGAGGGCGGATGGCTCTTCGACCTATTCCATGATGGCTATTATTTCTGGGGCGGTGGTTAATACCCTGTTGGATCCCCTGTTTATCTTTAGCTTTGGTTGGGGCATGGCGGGAGCTGCTTGGGCTACGGTTTTGGGACAATTTGTTTCGGCTCTAATCTTGGCCCTGTATCTCCCACGTTTTAAAAGCGTGCGTCTGCAGCGGGAGGACTTCCGTTTGCAGGGGGCTTTGGTACGATCTTTTGCCTCGCTGGGGATGGCTTCCTTTATTTTTCAATCCTCCAACCTCTTGGTGCAGATTGTGACCAACCAATCCCTGCGTTTTTATGGAGAAAGCTCGATTTATGGCAGTGAGATTCCAATCGCGGTGGCTGGGATTGTATCCAAAATCAATGTCATTATGATTTCGCTGATTATCGGGATTGTTCAGGGCTCCCAACCAATTTTAAGTTTTAACTATGGCGCTCAGAACTGGGGTCGGGTGCGGGAAACGATTCGCATTGCCATTGCTTGGGTATCGGTGATTGGTTTTGGGACCTGGGCCGCTTTTGAGGCCTTTCCCTATGAGTTTTTAGCCCTATTTGGATCGGGCAGCCAGGCTTATTTTGAATTTGGTATTGCCTATATGCGGGCCTTCTTCCTCTTTTCCTTTGTCAATGGGGTGCAGATTTTTTCTGCCACCTATTTCCCAGCAATCGGCCAGGCCAAGATAGGGGCTAAGATTTCTCTACTCAAGCAATTGGGTCTCATTTTGCCCCTCCTCTTGCTTATGCCCCGCTTTTTCGGGGTCGCGGGACTAGCCTATGCGATGCCCCTAGCTGATTTTACGGCCTTTGTGGTCGCGGGTTGGGCCTTGTGGAAGGCCTATGGTCGGCTTGGCTTTCCTTTTGAAGCAAAAGAAGGGGATATGGTATAATCCCGAGTTTATCAGTTTAAAAAAGACAAAGGATAGCTAACCCCTTGTGTACCAAGGAGTTTGGCCATCCTT
>NZ_JAOBSU010000063.1:0-10483 GCF_025447695.1 Streptococcus danieliae
CCTTACAATTCCTTGTCCGATTAATACACACATTCAAACTCTGCTTTGGAGTTTACACAAAATTCTTGACACACCCTATGTTTTCTTTGTTGAGTGGTTATCAGTTTCAGTCCGGGACAGCTAGTCTGGTCACAGGCTTTGTCTTGATTCTTGTAACAGGGAATGCCTTTGCTTGGAGTTTTCAGCTATCGCTCCTAGTACTTCTAGTTCTATCTTTGTTGTTATACGTTTTAGCGAGCGTTTGCCAAGCTTATTTTTTGAAGCGCATTGCAGGCGACTTGTTTGTGAATGAAGGGCGCTAGCGGAGTATACAAAAAAACCTGATCCTAATGAACAGATCAGGTTTTTTTGGTATTAGCTATCTTTTCTCCAAGCGCTCTGTTCTGCATAGGCAGTGTAGAGAACGTCGGTTGAAGAGTTAAGGGCAGTTTCACATGGGTCTTGGATAAGTCCGATGATGAAACCAACTCCGATAACTTGAGCAGAGATATCTCCAGAGATTCCAAACAAGCTACATGCTACAGGAATCAAGAGCAGAGATCCACCAGTTACCCCAGAAGCTCCAGCAGCTGAAAGTGCGGCCACTAGCGAAAGAAGAAGCGCAGTTCCAAAGTCAACTGGAATACCGAGGGTATGAACCGCTGCAAGGGTAAGAATAGTGATGGTAATGGCAGCTCCACCCATGTTGATGGTTGCACCAAGTGGGATTGAGATGTTGTAAGTGTCTGGATCCAATCCAAGTTCTTCAGACAACTGCAAGTTGACAGGGATGTTGGCAGCAGAGCTTCGAGTGAAGAAGGCTGTTACACCACTGGTTCGAAGCGTCTTAAGAACGAGTGGATAAGGATTTTTACGCATCATTAAGAATCCAATGATTGGATTGGTTACAAGGGCAACAAACAAGTTGGTAGCGACAATGATGAGCACCAACTGTCCGTAACCAAGAAGTGCTTCAATCCCTTGGTCAGAAATGGATTTGAAGACCAAACCGAGGATACCGAAAGGAGCGAGGTTGATAACCCAAGCGACAACACTTGAGGTAACGTCTGCAACTGTCTCGAGCAAGTCCTTGCTTTGTTGGCTTGCTTTACGCATCGCCATACCGAAGAGACTAGCCCAAGCCAAAATACCGATATAGTTCCCATTAGAGATGGCACTAACAGGGTTTTCAACGATATTGAGCAAGAGGTTACGGGCAACTTCTGCAAGACCACTTGGGGGTGCAATATCCGTGGCCGCATTTGCTAGTGTTAAGGTTGTTGGGAACATGAAGGAAGCAATGACAGCAACCAAAGCAGCAGCAAATGTGCCAAATAGATAAAGTACAACAATCGTCTTTATATTAGACTTTTTGCCTTCTTGTTGTTTAGAGAGGGCATTGGTAACAAGAGTAAATACCAAAAGGGGAGCGACCGCTCGCAAAGCACCTACGAAGACATCTCCGAGGATTCCGATAGCTGACCAAGATGGAACAACAAGGGCTAGGGCCAAACCAATGACGACGCCGATGACAATTCGCTTGATCAGACTGGCTTTATTCCAAGCCTGAATGTAACGTTTCATGACTGAAACCTCCTTATTTTGATTTTAAATAGTCTACTATAAGAAAGCCTTTATGTCAATGCACTTGACCGCTTTTTCGGTGAAAAGTTCGGAATTTTTCTAATTTTTCATTCAATTTTAAAAAAACTTATTGAGATCATCAAATGAATTGATGATCTCAGGAGTAAAAGCAGGGATATTTCTGTGTTATAATAGGGAAAAGGAGAGCTATGCAAAATTTACTATTACGAACCCTGGAGAGGGTTCACTGGGAGGAAGTGCTAGATCAATTCATTTCGAAATTTATCTCCCTCCTCCTACTGTTTGTGTTATTTTGGATTGGGAAGAAGCTGATTCATGCTCTGGTCCATCGGTTGGTTGCACCATCCCTCTTGTTTGTGCAAAGCAATTCGGCTAGGAAAGAGACCCTCTTGCATTTGATTGACAATGTGCTCAATTATGCCCTCTACTTTCTGCTGATTTACTGGACCTTGTCAATTCTTGGTTTACCGGTATCCTCCTTGTTGGCTGGAGCTGGTTTGGCTGGAGTTGTTGTCGGTTTAGGTGCCCAGGGCTTTTTGTCAGACATGGTCAATGGCTTTTTTATCTTATTGGAGCGGCAGTTGGATGTTGGGGATTATGTGATTCTCCCCAATGGTTCGGGCAAGTTGTCGGGCACGGTTGAAAATGTCGGGATTCGGACGACCCAGGTTCGGGATGGGAATGGAACCCTCTATTACATTCCTAATCGTCAGATTCTGGTTGTCAGCAATCAGTCGCGGGGGGAGGTTTCGGTTACCTTGGATCTGCCTCTTTTGCCGGGAACGGATTTTGACTTGGTGGATCAGGTGATTGCCAAGGTCAATCAGTCGCAATTGCAGACCCTGTCTCAATTAGAGGGGCAGCCCAAGGTTCTTGGGGCTCAGTGGATTCGAAGTGAGGGCTTTGTCTACCGGATTTCAGTTCCCATTCAACAAGGCCAGGATTCAGGGGTTGTCTATCCCTTGTATCGCTTGTACCAGGATGCCCTCAAAGCGGCTGGTATTGAGTTGGCTAGCTCTTCCAGCTCCAGCGCACAGAATTAAGGAGGTGAGGCCCTATGTCGGAGAAGAAGGCCTTAAGATCTCAGCCCTATTGGATCTGGATTTTTAGCTTGGTGGGCCTGAATCTGTTCCTACTAGCGGTTGTGGTGGGCCTGCTCTTTTCCTATCTAGGTTTAGCTCGGGACAATGAGCAGTATGCGCGCCTTTTAGGTTTGAACCAAAAGGACGAGACAGTTATCGAGCAAGAACTGAATAAATCACGGCAATTTGTCACGGGGGAACGGGTAACGGTCAAGGCCATTACGCGTGATCCAGAGCAGGAAATGTGGGATGATGCGACGGAGACAGCGGTGGTGGTCGACTTGCTGGTGGAAAATAGTCACGCCCATACCTTCCGTGTGAATCCCTACAGTTACGAATTATTTGATGAGGAGGGCGAGCCCCTACTCTTAGATAGTGTAACCTTTGATCAGGAGTCTTTGAGCTCCAACCTGCAACCGGGGGATCAAGAACACTATCGCTTGGTTTTTGATGGTGAGATGGGAACAGGTCCCTATCATCTTGTGCACTATGATACGCAATGGACGTCTGAATAGGAGGTTGTTATGAAATCAATTTATTTAGCAGGTGGTTGTTTCTGGGGTTTGGAAGAATATTTCTCCCGTATTGATGGAGTTCAGGAGACCAGTGTCGGTTACGCCAATGGTCAGGTTGAAACGACTAATTATCACCTCTTGAAGGAGACTGACCATGCGGAAACGGTATTTGTAGCCTATGATCCGGCAGTGATTAGCTTGCGGGAAATTTTACTGTACTACTTCCGGGTGATTGATCCCCTCAGTGTAAATCGCCAAGGGAATGACCGTGGTCGCCAGTACCGGACGGGGATTTACTACCAGTATGCGGATGATCTACCGGTGATTGAGCAGGTAATGACTGAGCAATCCCAGCATTTTGGCAACCAAGCCTTGGCTGTTGAAGTAGAGCCACTTCGCCACTATATTCCGGCTGAAGACTACCATCAAGAGTATCTCAAGAAAAACCCAGGGGGGTACTGCCATATCGACGTCAATGATGCTTACCAACCCTTGATTGATCCGTCTCTTTACCAGAAACCGGAGCAAGAGGTTTTGCGGGAACAGTTGTCTGAGGAAGAGTACGCCGTGACGCAAGAAAACGCAACTGAGCGTCCCTTTGACAATCGCTTTGATGACCACTTCCAAGAAGGAATTTATGTGGATATTACCTCTGGAGAGCCGCTTTTCCAATCAACAGATAAATTTCAATCCGGTTGCGGTTGGCCTAGTTTCTCAAAACCAATTGCTAAGGATTTGATCCAATACCGGCAAGATTTGAGTCATGGTATGCGCCGGATCGAGGTTCGGAGCCGGGCTGGTGATGCCCATCTAGGACACGTCTTTGAAGATGGTCCACGTGAGTCTGGTGGACTTCGTTACTGCATCAATAGTGCTGCCCTACGTTTTGTGGCCAAGGAAGAGATGGAAGCTGAGGGCTACGGTTACTTACTCGGACTCTTTGACTAGGACAGGCATCTATGAAAAAAGACGTATTTGTGACAGCTCTGTTATCTGCTGTGCTGGCTGCGGGAGCCGGTGTCTACTTTGGTCGCCCCTATGTAGAGGAAATGCTGGCCAAGCAGGCAGCTGATCCAGTGACAGAGGCTCGGATTATGGCTAATGGCGATTTGCTTTACCATGACTTGCTTTATTATTCGGCGGAGCAGGCAGATGGCAGCTATGACTTTTCGGAGAATTTCACTTATGTGAAGCCTTGGTTGGAGCAAGCTGACCTGGTCCTGGGCGATTTTGAAGGGACCATTAACCCAGACTATCCTCTAGCGGGATACCCCTTCTTTAATACACCAGAACAGGTGGTTCAGGCGATCAAGGAGGCTGGCTATGATGTTGTGGATCTGGCCCACAACCATATTTTAGACTCGGGATTGGAAGGAGTTGCAACAACAGCTCAGGCTTTCAAGGACGCTGGTATTGAGCCGATTGGCGTCTATCCGGATCAGCCGCGCGATCAAGCGCCCTTGGTGATCCGAGAAGTGAATGGCATCAAGATTGCGCTGCTGGCCTATGCTTATGGTTTTAATGGGTTGGAAGCTGGGCTTAGCCCAGAAGAGTATGAGGCTGTTCTCTCGGACTTAGATGAGAAAAAAATGGAAGCCGAAATCAAGCGGGCGGAGAAAGAAGCAGATATCACGATTGTCATGCCGCAAATGGGCGAGGAATACCGCTTGGAGCCAACTGAGGAACAAATCGAGCTTTACCATAAAATGGTTGACTGGGGTGCTGACTTGGTATTTGGCGGTCATCCCCATGTCCCAGAGCCGACGGAAACCCTTGAAAAGGATGGGGAGTCTAAGTTTATCATCTACTCCATGGGCAATTTCATCTCCAATCAGCGAATTGAAAGTCTGGATGGCTTACTGAATGCCGAGTGGACCGAACGTGGAGTTCTCATGGATGTGGAAGTGAAGAAAAAAGGAGACAAGACCCAGATTACTTCTGTCAAAGCCCACCCTACCTGGGTTAGCCGTGTGGACAAGGGGACCTACTCCCAAGAAGCCTTCCCTCAATATTCCTACCAGACCTTGATTATCGAAGACTTCCTGTCCGGTGGTCGCCATGCCAACCAACTAGATCCAGACACCCAAGCACGAATCGAAGAAGCCTATCAGGCAACCAATGAGCTCTTAGCCATCAAATGGCCGAAGTGATTGATGGAAAAGTTGGTGAACTTTCTTACTTTGAATTTATAATACGAAAAACCGGTTCCTCCGTTTTAGTTGGAGGAACCGGTTTTTTTAAGGGTGTCTACGGGAAAAATTAGTGAATTTGAAGGAGGAGGGTCTGTGGTGAGACTGGTTGAGCTGAAAGGGTTGGCCGTCGCCTAGAAAGACGGTAGCTTCAACTAGGGCCACATAAGCTGGATCCAAGTTCTGGAAATAGTCTGTGAGACTGGAATCCGCTGGTTGGAAGGTAATGGTTTTAGCGGAGTGGCTGATGACTAGACCTAGGTTCTCTTCAATATAGCGGTAGATGGAGCCCTGGGCTACTTCCGTGGTTAGTCCGGGAATCAGCTGGGGGTTGAAGAAGTCGATGTCGACGATGTTGACCTGGTCTCCTTTTTTACGAAGGCGGATAACCCGGATGATGGGGTCAAAATCTCTTAGTTGCAGCGCTCTTTTGACCTGGGGGTAGTCCTTGGCCTTGATTTTCTCGACCAGGGCAACCACTGTTTGGTAGGGTTGGTCGAGTCCGTGGTTGATTTCCTGGAAGCTGGTTAGGTTGGCCAATTCAAAGTTGAGGGAGGGGTCGTAGATAATGACGGAACCCTTGCCACGAATTTTTTGAATGTAGGCATCATTTTGGAGCAACTGGAGCGACTTGCGGAGGGTTTCCCGGGAGGTCTCAAAGCGCTGGCAAAGCTCCATTTCGGATGGCAGCAGTTGCCCCTGGGGATGGTCTCCTTGTCGAATTTCTTGCTTGAGTTGCTCGTAAATAACTTGGTATTTTTTTTCAGTCATAGGCTAGCGGCTTAGGAAGGCAATGGTCTCGTAGGGACGGAGTTCCAATTGGTTGCTGGCTTCCCGTTCACCGTAGTTGCCAAGAAGGTAATTGTAGTTGGTGTTTTCCAGAGAGACAGTGGTTGCTTGGTCGTAGAAGTTATTGAAGACAAGCAGTTCTTGGTCGCCCAGCTGGCGTTTGTAGGCCAGGACTTGGGGGTGGTCAACCAAGAGTGGTTGGTAGGAACCTTCTTGGATGATTAGCAGCTCTTTGCGGAGACGGATGAGTTCCTGGTAGTAAGGGAAGATCGTCCCTTGAGCCAGTTCCTTCTCGACATTGATTTCTGGATAGTTGCTAGCCACTTCTAACCAGGGTTGGCTGGTAGAGAAGCCGGCATAGGCTTGGTCATTCCATTGAATCGGTGTCCGGCTGTTGTCGCGCGATTTGACCTGGATGACTTCTAGGGCTTCCGCTTCACTAAGACCGCGCTCTAGCAGCATTTGGTAGGCATTGATACTTTCAATATCCTTGTACTGATCCATGCTGGTGAAACCAGGATCGGTCATCCCGATTTCCTCACCCATATAGATATAAGGGACGCCCTTCATCATGTGGATGGTTTGTGCCAGCATTTTTGCAGACTCGACCCGATAGGGACCATCATTGGTGAAGCGGGTGAGGGCGCGTGGTTGGTCATGATTGTTCCAGAAGACTGCATTGCAGCCGCCGCCCTGATCCATGCCCACCTGCCAGTCGTTGAGAATCCGTTTCAACTCCGCAAAGTCCATGGCCTGATTTTGCCATTTGTCGCCATCCTTATAGTCGACTTTTAGATGGTGAAAACTAAAGGTCATTGACAGTTCATGGCGGTCTGGTCTGGTGTAAAGGATACAGTTTTCAATAGTGGTTGAGGACATCTCACCAACCGTGACGATGTTTGGATCCTGACCAAAGCTATTTTGGTTGAGCTCCTGTAGGTAGTCATGGACAATTGGCGTGTCAGTATAAAGGCTCTTTTCTTGCTGGTTATTGACGCTGTCCACAAGTAGTTCGTCCTTACCAATCACATTGATGACATCAAAGCGGAAGCCTGAAGCTCCTTTCTCCCGCCAGAAGTTGACAACATCGTAGAGTTCCTTGCGAACTTCTGGATTGTGCCAGTCCAAATCGGCCTGGGTTTTGTCATAGAGGTTCATGTAATACTTGCCGGTGTCTCCAAAAGGTTGCCAAGCTGGGCCACCAAACTTGGATTGCCAGTTGGTAGGTAGGCTGCCATCGGCTTTGGGGGCACGGATATAGTAGTAGGCTTGGTAGCGTTTATCGCCGGCTAGGGCTTTTTGGAACCACTCATGCTCGGTCGACGTATGGTTAAGGACCATGTCTAGCATGATGCCTATTCCCATGGTTTTGGCCTGGCGGGCTAATTCTTCAAAGTCTTCCATGGTCCCGAAGCGGGGATCGATGGCCCGGTAATCCGCGATGTCATAACCATTATCATTTTGAGGGGACACATAGAAAGGGTTGAGCCAGAGAATATCGACTCCTAATTTTTTCAAATAAGGGAGTTTTTCAAGAATACCGGACAGATCTCCGAATCCGTCGCCATTGCTGTCTTTGAAGGATTTGGGATAAATTTGATAGACAACTTTAGAAAATAATGAATCGTTCATGAAAAGCCTTTCTAAAAAAATGGGAGGCGAGGACTGAGCCCTCGCCTCTTGATCAGATTAGTCTTTTTTCTCAAAGCGAATGAAGACAAAGGTTAATACAACTGGAAGGACGATCGTAATAGCCAATCCAAGGGCGAAGATGCCCCAATATTGTGGAATAATGGAGAGGATTCCAGGAATACCTCCGATACCAACAGAGTTGGCCAGAACAGGGATAGAACCGAGCACAGCTCCCGCGATTCCTGCGGATACCATGGCTGCCAAGAAGGCTGCTTTGTAACGAAGGGTTACCCCGAAGATGGCTGGTTCTGTAACCCCCAACCAGGCAGAGATGGCAGAAGTGAGGGCCATACTTTCGTTTTTACTGTCTTTGTTTTTACGGAAAATCAACATCATGGCGAGGGCTGCAGATCCTTGAGCGACGTTTGACATAACCAGGATTGGCCACAAGAAGGTTCCGTTTTCAGAAGCGACCAATTGCAGATCGACTGGAAGGAACATGTGGTGCATACCAGTAATGACAAGCGGTGCGTAGAAGGTACCGTAGATCAGACCTCCCAACCAGCCAGCGGTACTGAAGATGGCCATCATGATACCGGTAATTTGGGTCGCCAACCACATGGTTACAGGACCAATAATGGTGAAGGCCAAGAAACCAGTGATTAGGAGGGAAACTGGTGCAACAACCAAGAGTTTCAAGCTGTCTGGGACACGTTTGTTGAGCCCTTTTTCAACATTGGCCAAGATAAAGGCTGCAAAGAGAGATGGTAGAACCTGTGCCTGATAGTTCATTTGCTGAACAGGAAGACCAAAGAGATCCCAAGTTGGAATTTCTGCAAGACCACCTGTGTTGGCATCAAACAAGGCATATTGAGAAGTCAAACCTGGATGGCAAAGAACCAAGCCCAAGACAATCCCTAGAAGTGGTGAACCACCGAAACGGGTCATAGCAGACCAACCGACCAAGGCAGGAATAAAGATGAAGGAAGTCGCCGCAATAAAGTTAACGATACCTGCGAATCCCGCAAAACCAGGATACATTTCAACAATGGATTGAGCTCCAAAGATCCCTGGCTGGGTAAGGACATTGTTGATCCCCAAGAGCAAACCAGAAGAAATGATGGCTGGTAGGATTGGAACAAAGACATCTCCTAACAGTTTAACCAATTTTTGCAGCGGATTCAAATCTTGGGCAGCTTGTTCCTTAGCTTCTTCCTTGGAGACAGCCGCAGCCCCTGTTTGTGAGACCAATTCGTCATAGACCTTATCGACAATACCAGGTCCGATGATAACTTGGTATTGACCATTGGCAGAGAATTGCCCCTTAACCAGATCAATTTGATCGAGGGCAGCTTCATCTACTTGGCCTTCATCTTTTAGAATAAAGCGAAGCCGGGTGACACAGTGGGTTACACTGGTGATGTTGTCCTTGCCACCAATGGCCTGAACGATTTTGCTGACATCGTTTTTCATAAGTTCTCCTTTGGAAAGCGTTTTTTAAACTTGTCTAGACAAATTATAGATGACTTGTCTAGACTTGTCAAGGGGCTGTTTCAAAAAAGTTAAGCGGGGTCTCATTCATCGTCCAGATGAAGAACCTTTTTTTCATTAAAAGTCAGGTCATAAAGCCATTGGAGATTGAAGATAGGTGGTGTGACACGGGTTTCCAGGACATGGTCTGTCAGCTGTTTGACGTAGCGATCAACGATAGCTTGGTCTTCAGGAGTAGGCTTTTCTTCCGTGATATCATCTGGGGAGTATTTATAGATATTCGTTATTTTTAGATTAGACTTCCTGCGGAACTAATGTATTAGATCCCATTTCTCAGCAGAAGAGATCGCATAACCACACTGAAACATTTTGTAACTCAGTCTTTTTCAAGTGATGACTCCGATAAATCTCAGGTTCTGTCACTGTTTTGCAGGAACTCTATTAGGGTCTAGCTGAAAAGCCAATTGAATATCGTCATTATGAGAGTATAAACCGACAGAGGTGTTAAGAGTAGATATTTTACTTCCTGATTTAAATGAATATGAGAATGAATCCGATTCATTGTAATTAATAGCATTACCTGGAGACACATATTCATATTTTCCATCCGTTTCTCGTTTGGGTTTGAACATAATCTCTCCCAAATTATAGACGACGACAATAGGTGTCAATCGCTTATCGGTTTTTTGAGAGTGGGTATAATAATAAATTTGATGCCAACTGAGATTGGTAAAAATATAGATAGCGGTAGCCAGTAAAAGTAAGAGGATGCGAATCAGCTTTTTTCTTTTTTTCATGAAAATACCTTTCTGGATTACTAGGCCACGATCCAAATATTCTAATACTTTAAGCGAACAATTAATATTCCAGTGGGAATGATATCCAGAAGCCTATCCAATCAAGGCTTCTGGATCATCTAAAGCTTCCCCCTAAGTTCATTCATCTCCCAGATGAAGAACCTGCTTTTCATCAAAAGTTAGGTCATAAAGCCATTGGAGATTGAAGATAGGTGGCGTGACACGGGTTTCCAGGATATGGTCTGTTAGCTGTTTGACATAGCGGTCAACCATGGTTTGATCTTCTGATTTTTGTGCAATGTTATGAATTTCATCAGGTGAAAATTCGAGAGTGTACAATATCTTGTGTAAACGCAAAAAAGGAATAAATCCTGTTATAGTAGAGTTAGACTAAAAATACTACT
>NZ_JAOBSU010000064.1:0-10410 GCF_025447695.1 Streptococcus danieliae
ATATTCTCACAATATGAAAGAACTTTTTTACGAAAATCTACTGAATATGCCATAAAAATAGTATAGCACAAAGTGTGCAGTTTCTGTTTCATTCTACTATACCTCCACAACTTTGTCATTTATAAATATGAAAAACATGAATCCCCTTTGGCATACAAGGGGTTAGAAACCTATCTTTGTGGTTCTTTATAGTCGTTTAGTTTATTACTGCGTTAGCTCGTCTTGCCGTACTTCTTTGAAACTTTCTTCGAAAGTTTTGTCACCAAGCTCAAAACCTCCCCCGTAGCTTTTGAGCTGTCTATGACTCGCTGCCTTGTACTCAAAGCAAACTAAAAGACTGTATCAGTTTCCAGGGATTCCACACAACTTGGCAAAGAACCACAAAACCCCAGCCTTAGACTGGGGTACTACTCATACAAGAAAATCTCTTACAAATCAGGACTTAAAGACTAAAAATCGTCCTTATTCAAATTCCGCAACATCTGATCGATCTTATTACCATATTCAATGGATTCGTCTTTGACAAAGGTCAAATCAGGGATTTTGTAGATATGGAGTTGACGGCCCAGTTCCCGTTTGATGGTCCCGGTCGCCTTCTCAAGGCCGATTTGGGCCTTTTGGTTGTCAGAGGCTAGGTCACTCATAATGCTGTAGTAGACCTTGGCCAGGGAGAGATCACCGGTCATTTGGACATCGGTGATGGTAACGCCTTGGACACGAGGGTCACGGACCTTCTTTTGCAGGATCTCGTTGACTTCACGTTTGATTTCCATAGCGACCCGGTCGGTACGAATCGAATTTGCCATGGGGACCTCCCTATTAATGTTTAATTTCTTCCATGATGTAGGCTTCAATCACATCGTCAACCTTGATGTCATTGTAGTTTTCAACCATCAAACCACCTTCACGGCCGTTGGTAACTTCTTTGACATCATCCTTGTAGTGTTTCAAGCTTGCTAGTCCGCCATCGTAGATAACCACATCTTGGCGAATTACTCGAACCTTGGAGTCGCGGGTAATTTTTCCGCTCAAGACCATGAAACCACCGATGGTACCGACTTTAGATACTTTGAAGGTCTCACGGATAACGGCTTCACCAATTACTTTTTCCTCAAATTCAGGATCCAAGAGTCCCTTCATGGCATCTTCTACTTCTTCAATCACCTTGTAGATGATGCTGTGCTGACGAATTTCTACGCCATCTGCCTCGGCTTGTTGACGGGCTTGCGGGGTAGGGCGAACGTTAAAGCCGATAATAATCGCATTAGAAGCTTCAGCCAGAGTAATATCAGATTCATTAATCGCCCCTACCGCTGAGTGGACGATGGTTACTTTCACACCCTCAACTTCAATTTTTTGAAGGGAGGCTGCAAGGGCCTCAACCGAACCTTGCACGTCAGCCTTGATGATGACATTAACTGACTTCACTTCTCCCGCCTTAAGAGTATCAAAGAGGTTTTCAAGGCTAACACGGGTTGTGTTTTGGCGTTGTTGGTGAAGGGCACGTTTAGCACGTTCTTCCCCGGCTGCACGGGCAGCTTTTTCATCTTCATAGACCGCGAAATGGTCACCCGCCATTGGAGTTTCATTCAAACCGGTAATGGAGACTGGAGTTGATGGGCTAGCCACTTTGACCCGACGACCGAGGTCGTTGGTCATGGCACGCACCCGTCCAAAAGTATTTCCGACAACGATCGGATCCTGGACGTTTAGGGTTCCTTGTTGGACCAAGAGCGTTGCAACAGCCCCTTTTCCTTTATCCAGTTGGGCCTCAATAACGGTACCGATAGCACGAACAGTTGGGTCTGCTTTTAGTTCTTGGATTTCAGCAACCAAGAGGACTGTTTCCAACAATTCGTCAATGTTTTGGTTGAATTTAGCAGAAATTTCGACAAATTCGGAATCACCGCCCCAGGCTGTTGACATAACACCATGCTCGGCCAATTCACCGATTACACGCTCGGGGTTGGCACCTGGTTTATCAATCTTGTTGATGGCTACGATAATTGGAACATCGGCAGCCTTGGAGTGGTTAATGGCCTCAATGGTTTGTGGCATCACGCCGTCATCTGCGGCAACGACCAAGATGGTGATGTCTGTGACCGATGCTCCCCGAGCCCGCATGCTGGTAAAGGCTGCGTGTCCCGGGGTATCCAAGAAGGTGATTTTCTTGCCGTTTTCTTCAATTTGGTAGGCTCCAATGTGCTGGGTAATTCCCCCAGCTTCGCCTGTTGCGACACGGGAATTCCGGAGGGTATCCAAAAGGGTGGTTTTACCGTGGTCAACGTGACCCATAATGGTTACCACTGGTGGGCGCTCAACCATTTCGTCTTCATTGAGGTAGTCCTCATCCACGAAGAAACGTTCGATGTCGGCATTGTCCACTTGAACTTTTTCCTTGGCATCAATGCCATAATCCACCATGAGGAGTTCAATCGTGTCCGCATCGAGGGATTGGTTCTGAGTCGCCATGATCCCCATCATAAAGAGCTTCTTAACAATCTCTGCTGGTTCGCGTTTAATCCGTTTGGCAATCTCTGCAACGGTCATCCCAGCCGTGTATTCAAATTCCTTAGGAAGTTCGTGGAACTTACGTTCCGTAACCGGTTTTGGTGCCTGGTTCTTACCACGTTGGTTCTTCCCTTTGTTTTGTTTTTGCTTCCAGTTACTATTTCTTTGATTTCTCACTTGATTTTGATTATTTCGATTTCTATTTGCTTGCTTGCGTGGACCATCTTCGTGTTCATTGTCACGACGTTTATCCGGTCTCGCTTGTTTTTTACGACGGTTATCTGGTGCCGGAGCAGCAGCTACAGGGGCTGTAAAAGCAGCGGGTTCCGGTTTTGAAGCCGGACTTGGCTGCACTGGAGTCTCCTGTTTCGCTTCTTTGCGGCGTTTAGCTTGCTCTTCCTGGGCTTGGCGCTGGGCCTGGGCTTCCTTGAAGCGGCTTTCACTATTGCGGGCGTATTCCGCATTTTGTTCCGCTTTCAGGGCTGCAGCACGCGCTTTAAAATCCAGCCGAGGACCCGCCTGTTGGCTATTCCGATCTTGGCGGCGATCCTTGTGACGATTTTGGTCGCGGTTGCCACGGTTGCGGTTTTGATCCCGCCCCTGCCCTTGACCTTGTTGGTCACGATGGTTTTGTTTTTGCCCACGGCCTCCCTGACCTTGTTTACGGTCCTGCTTGCCACGACCTTGTTTGCGACGCTCAGCCTCAGCCTTAGCCTTTGCCTCCCGTTCTGCCTTAAAATTACGATTTTGCGGCCGGCCGCCTTGGGTTGCAGCACTTGGCTTGGCTGCTGGCTCAGAGGCTGGGGCTGGCTTTTCGGCTGGCTTAGGCGCCGCGGGTTTAGCCGGCTTGAAGCTGGCCTTAATCCGCTTGGCCACATCTTCCTCGACCGAGGAAGCATGGCTTTTGACCTCAATCCCTAGATCTTTGGCCCGCTTTACAATTTCCTTACTTTCCTTGCCGATTTCTTTGGCAATTTCGTACAAACGTTTTTTAGACATTTCCATGCCTCCATTTCTAGCTCATAATCGACCTCATTTTTTTAGTAAATCCAGAGTCGACCACAGATAGCACCTTGCGTTGGCGCCCGATGGCCAGACTCAAGTCATGGGTTGTAAATTGATCGACTACCATCTTCTGGTAGTAGCGACTTTTATCTTCAATGGTCTTCCGAAGATTAGGCCCTGCATCTTGCGCCAAAAACACCAATTGTGCTTGGTTGCTTTGAATGCTTTTTATGACCAAATCTTCACCAGAAACAAGTTTTCCTGCTCGCTGGGCCAGACCCAAAAGGTTTAACAACTGTTCTTCCTTATTCAAGTCCTAACTCTCTTCGTTTCAATTTGCGATCCACAAAAGCGATCAATTCATCGTAAAATCCTTCGGGAATTTCCTGACGAAAACTGCGATCAAAGACCTTCCGTTGTTTGGCCAAGGCTGCTTCTTCACAATCTAACTTGATATAAGCCCCTCGACCATTGGCCTTACCGGTTGGGTCAATGCTAACCTGACCGTCTTTAGTCCGGACGATCCGTAACAAGTCACGTTTGTCAATCACTTCACCAGAAATAAGGGACTTCCGTAAAGGAATTTTTCTTGTTTTGGTCATGCTTATTCCTGTTCTTCCTCGAGATTTTCGACTAGGGCTGCCTCATCCAGTAGCTCCTCTACTTCTGGCAGCACTTCCTCAACTGCTGATGGGACAACTTCCTCCTCAAGCGCCACTTCCGCTGCTAGCGCTTGCGCAGCTTCCATCGCCTCGAACTCAGAAGCTGATTTGATATCAATCCGGAAACCGGTTAGGTGGGCTGCCAGGCGAACATTTTGACCCCGACGGCCAATGGCTAAGGACAATTTATCATCTGGAACCACAACCAAGGCCCGTTTGCTATCTTTTTCATCGAAGATAACCTGATCCACTTCGGCAGGCGCAATGGCATTGTAGATAAACTCTGCTGGATCGCTGACCCACTCGATAACATCGATGTTTTCCTCGGTTGGAATCCACTTCTCAAGTTTAGCATCGTAGCGAGCTGGATGGAACTTACTAGTAATCTTCTTGATGTTACTTCCACCTCGGCCGACAATGGTACCAATCGCATCCACATCTGGATTGTGGCTGCGCACCGCCACCTTGGTCCGGTCGCCCGCTTCCCGGGAGACCGCCATGATTTCGACAGTACCATCGTAAACTTCAGGGATTTCCTGCTCCATCAAACGTTTGATCATCTGTGGGTGGCTCCGGCTAACAAAAACATTAACACCCCGGGGATCATCTTCAACCTTTTCAACGTAGACCTCAATCCGGTCGTGGGACGCAAAAACCTCACCTGGAATCTGATCCTTGCGCGACATCTGGGCTTCGATGCTTCCCAAGTTGATATAGATAAACCGGGCATCAAAACGCTCTACCGTACCACTCATCAACTCATTTTCATGCTCTTTGTAAGTGTTATAGGTGATTAAACGCGTCTGCTTACGCATTTTTTCCATGATCGTCTGCTTGGCAGACTGGGCAGCGACACGGCCAAATTCGGTCGGAGACTCTTCAAATTTGATTTTATCACCTAACTCATAGGCTGCATTGATGGCCAAGGCATCTTTCAAGCTGATCTCTAAGCGGCTATCAAATACTTCATCCACGACCTCACGCACTGTGTAAACGTGGAAATCTGCTTTTTTCTCATTAAACTCAATGAGGGCACTGTCAGCTTGGCCGTAACGACGGCGGTAGGCTGCACGTAGGGACTCAATGACTGCATCAACGATGTCGTCTTTTTTGATGCCCTTATCTTCTTCAAGGATGCGGAAAGCTTCCGCCATTTCTTTACTCATGCTTTACTTGCTTTTGGTTGCCCAAAAGCTCCTTTCTGTTTCATAGTTGTTTCGCTTACTTTAACAAAGCTGGAAAAGAGAAACGAACGGACGCTCTAAAATTTCACAGCCAAGCGAGCCTTAGACACTAGCTTGTAAGGAATCTCCACTTGTTTGGTCCTGGTTTTATCCATGTACTCTAGCTGCAAGGTTTCCCCATCAAAGGCTAACAAGTCACCTTCAATCTGCTTTTTCTTATCAATCGCTTGATAAAGGCTGACATGGATGTAGGAACCAACCGCAGCCTGCATGGCCTCGGATGTTTTCAAGGGCCGCTCTAGACCAGGACTGGATACTTCCAAAAAATAATTTTCCGGGAAGGGATCTGGCTGGATGGTATCCAAGAGTGGACTAATCAAGTCTGTCAAATCAGCTGTATCCTCAACGGTAATCCCACCGGGCTTATCCACAAATACACTCAAGACCATATCGCCACCTAGTTTGGCATACTCCAGATCTACCAACTCATAGGGTTCAGGAATCTGACCTTCCAGGACCTGAGACACCTGCTCAATAATTGTTACGATAAGAGCACCTCCTTTTTTACTATAAACAAGAGGCGAAGATTTCTCTTCGCCCCTCCTTTTTCTTTATTCTTTTCTAATTATACCATAGAATTCCCTAAAAACAAGCTTCAGACCCACTTATTCTGGAAAATGTGCTTCTAAACGGTAAATTACTTGGCCCTTGCTGGAGAATTTCTCCTCATACTCTGTCCGCACGTTGCCCTCAATCTCACTAGCGTGTAGGTCTAACCAGACCCCATCCAAGATCATGCCGTATTGGGACAGGGAGACCAGGGAATATTCAAACAAGCCGCGATTGTCGGTTTTGAAATGGATCTCTCCCTGACTAGGTAAAATCGCCTGGTAGGTTTCCAAAAACGACTTATAGGTCAAGCGCCGTTTTTCGTGGCGCTTCTTAGGCCAGGGATCCGAAAAGTTTAGGTAGAGACGGTCGATTTCCCCGGCTTCAAAATAGTTGGTTAGGGCATCCCCATCAACCCAGAGCAACCGGATATTGGGTACATCAGTTGCCAAGACCTTGTCCAAGGCATAACTTAAAACCGATTTTTGGATGTCAATCCCGATAAAGTTGATATCCGGATGGTTTTTCGCCATGCCGGAAATGAATTGGCCTTTTCCAGATCCGACTTCAATATAAATCGGATTCTTATTGCCAAAAATCTCCTGCCAGTGTCCCTTGGCACTTTCTGGATCCAGCACCACATATTCTGGATGTGCTTCTAATAACTCGGTTGCCCCTTTTCGATTGCGAACTCTCATAATCCCCTTCCAAAGCGTGTCCGGAAATTTCTAAGCGCATAGATTTCCCGGTTCACATTATCCATATCCTCATTGGCATAGTATTTACCAATTTGGTTTAAATAAGAATACTGGGCATACCAGTACAATTTGTTCAATACCTTCTGATTGTAGCGGTAGCCATAGTAGACCAACCATTCCTGCCAGCGGGATTCAGGAATATAGTGGCTCAAGATATGTGCCACATCAAACATCCGATCCGTTAGGCGGACAGAATCCCAGTCCACTAGGTAAATCAAACCACTCTCTGTTTCAATCCAATTACTGTGGCGAACATCACCGTGCACAATGGTCGCATGGTCTTCCCGAAAACCAGGTGCCGATTGACGCAAGTCGTCAAAGACCTCTTGCAAAAACTGATTCCGCCGTAAATTGGCATGGACAGACTCCCGCCAAGAATAAAGCAAGTCAATCGGTGTTTCCAACTGTTGCCCCAAACTGGTCAATTGGACCATCAAATGCCGGGAGCGGTGCAGACGGGTCAAGATGTTAATAATCTGCTTTTTCCCCATTTCTCCAGGAGTCAGAATTTTCCCGTTTAGCCACTGTTGGCCCGTCATCACTTGACCATCGGGCATCCGGCGACTCCACAACAGCTGCGGCGCAATCTGTTCCTTAGCCAGTCCAGCCAGAATCGGGCTGGTATTCATTTTTACAAAAATCTCACGTCCATCTGGATACGTGCCCTTATAGGCATTGCCACTTTTACCCGCCAAGGGGCTCAAGGCTAGCTCTTGATCAGTCCCTTCCATTCATGACCTCCTTGAAAAAATCTTCTTCATTCTACTAATTTTAGACAGCTTCGTCAACCAATCTCTTTAATTTATAAGGAATATAAAGCTTGATCAGCAAGAGCGTGAAGAGAAGCATGCTCCCTGCTTCCAAAAAGGCTCCTCGTCCCAAGAGAACCAGGAGAGCCACACCGAGACTGACCAGCCCCAATTGATTAAGCAACCTTCGCAATCCACTACTTTTTGCTTGACTCCCTTTCGGGAAAAGCCCTGTCATCACTTGCCCATCTTGACTACGCAACAGTGCCAGTAATTGGAAATACAAGAGATAGTAAGCCACAAAGGCCAAGCCCGTAGCCAGCCAGACTTGCGGAACCAAACCCAGAGCTAGCAGCGCCAACAATTGCAGGCGCAACCACAGGCCATAATAAGGTCCTTTTCGTAAAAAAGAACGCAAAAACAAACTATACCAAGGATTGGAATTCCCCCGCTCCAAAAGTGGCAACACTGGATTCCAGGCAGACCGCATCCGCACTCGCTCCTCAATCCCCTTGACTTGCGTAAAGAGGGAGAAAAAGCGTAGAATGCCTTGCGTCCGCTCCTGTTCCTGGCTAATCCAAAACGTCCAATCCAAGCCCGCATCCTGCCGCAAACTGCGGTACCGGTAGGCAAAAGCGACAAACTGGAGGCTCGCTAGCCCAAGCAGATAAATCAGTATAGGAAGCCAGCCCGCAAAAGTCACCCACCAGAGAGGCAGCAACAGTCCAAAGGCCAGCAGAGCACGAACCAACTGCAAAACAGCTGTCTTCCGAAAAACGTCCCGCAAAAACACCTTGACCTGAGCTTCCTGAACCAAAAGGAAAAACTCATCCCCCCTACGCAAGTAGGTAGCCATCCGGCCGGGCACAAAACACACAGCCGATACCACCGGCAACAGCCCCAGCAAGAACAGCCGATAGGCGGCCGGATCCAGTAACAAGGCCCGATACTGGGTCAGAATTAAACCCAGCAAGATAAACAAAAAGAGGACAAAATGGTCATTGAGAACATAACGCAGGTAGCTCACCAATTCCCTCCGGAAAGCTGCTTGCCTTCGCTGAAATACATCACGCATGCTAATCCTCCTGAGTGACACGCAGGTAGATGTCATGCAGACTTTGGTCCGGCATTTGGAATTGTTCCTGGATTGCTGCCAAACTGCCCTCTGCTAGAACCTGCCCTTGATGGAGTAAGATGTAACGATCACACACCCTTTCGGCTGTATCCAAAACATGGGTAGACATTAAAATACCCTTCCCTTTTTTCCGTTCCTCCAAAAGAAACTGGAGTAAGTCCTCAATCGCCAAAGGATCCAAGCCCAAAAAAGGCTCGTCAACAATATACAAATCAGGATCAACTAGGATGGCGCAGAGAATCATAACCTTCTGCTTCATCCCTTTAGAAAATTCTGCCGGAAGCCAATCCAACTTCTGGTCCAGGCGGAAACGCTTGAGGTAAGGAGCCAGGCGCTCCAGGCTCTGATCCAGATCCTTCTCATAGGCCATGGCGACAATTTCAAAATGTTCCCTCAAGGTCAGCTCCTCATAGAGCATGGGTGTTTCGGGAATGTAACCGATCTTCTTCCGATAAGCGACCGGATCGGTCTGTAGTTCCTGACCATCCAGGCGAATTGTTCCCTGATAGGGATGAAGAAAACCAATAATCTCCTTAATGGTAGTCGATTTCCCTGCCCCATTCAGGCCAATCAAGCCCACAATTTCATGATGTTGGACGGAAAAACTGATCTCTTTCAGCACAGGTAGATTAAAATAGCCACCTGTAACCTGACTCACTTCTAACATAAATCCTCCATTTTTGCTATACTAAGAGAAGACGAATATGGACTGTTCGCTATCATTAACTAGAAGAACCTGTCCTGTTCTTCGCAGAGCAACTACTGCGTCAAGGTCATTTTGCTAACTAAAGTAAGCGAGGCTAGACTTTGGTCTCAGCCTCTTCAATAGCCACGTTCCAATCAAATCCATTATATCAAATGGACGGAATGAAAGGAGAAAAATATGGATTGTCTTTTTTGTAAAATTGTTGCGGGAGAAATCCCAGCTAGTAAAGTCTATGAAGATGAGCAGATTCTAGCCTTCCTCGATATTTCCCAGGCAACACCTGGACACACCCTGGTCATTCCCAAGGAACACTACCGAAATATCTTTGACCTAGATCCTCAAGTAGCCCAAGCCCTGTTTGGACAGGTACCCGGTTTGGCCCGTCGTCTCAAACAGGCACTTGGTGCTGAGGGAATCAATGTGATCAACAATAGTGAAGAGGTTGCCGGCCAAACCGTCTTCCACACCCACATCCACCTGCTCCCTCGCTTTGGCCAAGAAGATGGCTTAGACATCCGTTTCCAAACCCAGGAACCAGACTTTGAACACTTGGCCCAATTGGCACAAAAAATCAGAGAAACCACGGAGGAAGTCTAAATGGGTCTCATCTCAACCATCCTCTTTTTGAGTGCTGCTAAGTCTTCCTATGAGTTAGTGTCAAACCGCAAGGCAATCATTCGCAATGCCAAAGAGGCAGCTAGCGAAAGCAAACGCTTCAATCAGCTACAGGCTCAACTGAAAGACCAGCTCCAAACCCTGCAAACAGAAGCGCAAAAAATCACCCCTCTCGCTCAAGACCTCAACTATAAGGCTCAGGCCTTTGGCAAGGAAGCCCATGCCCGCACCGAGCAAATCCAAGCCCAGATGGAGCAAGCACAGGCCCATGTGGAGGAGCTCCAAGCCAAAATAAAAGCTGCCAACAAACCGTAATACTCCAACAAGACAGCTACCTAAGAGGTTGGGACAAAAGTCCAACCTCTCTTTTTTGAGCATTTGCTTTTAAAATAGAAATAGAGGTTCTTTGTCAAGTTGTGTGGAATCCCTGAAAACTGACAATATAGAATAAAGACAATCTTCCTTCCTCCCCTCCT
>NZ_JAOBSU010000065.1:0-10375 GCF_025447695.1 Streptococcus danieliae
TAGTGCGCCCAAAAATCAGAATTCTCCCGATAATCGGGATAGAAAAGTAGGAAATACAGGGACTTTTGCTGGAAATTGGAGGGCAAGAGTCCCTTCTTTTTTTATATGACGGAATACTTCTGGTTTTTAGAGGTGCCCTTATAAGAAATAAGAAGTTTATTCTCAACTCATTTGACTATCCGTATTCCAATGCACGTTTGGAAGCAACCAATAACCTCATTAAAGTCATTAAGAGAAACGCATTTGGTTTTAGAAACTTTGAGAACTTCAAGAAACGCATTTATGTGAATCAGAACATAAAAAGGGAGAGCACCTATACTGTACTCTCCCGTGTTCAGTTATCGAGTTCTATAGCTATTGAGTAACACTAAACAGATTCAAAAAAGAATCCTTATCTGTGGTGGAATCATCCGCATGCCATGCGGATGACGGAAGCTTTGAGACCTAAGCTCAAAGCTTAGTAATAATTGATTCAGGAATTGAATCAATTAGCCGTTTGATAGTGGCTGCTTTGTAGAGAGCTGTGCTCTCTATATCTTATAACTCAGATAGCATACTATGCTATCTGACCCGCACCACTCTCATAAGGATTCCTAAGAATCTGAATAGTAACTATACTTAAAATTAAATATAGTCACTATTACTATTCTAGTCACCCACTACAGTTGACAAAGAGCCGATTTTTTCAATTCCACCCATGTAAGGTCGGAGAACTTCAGGGATGGTGACGGAGCCGTCAGCATTTTGGTAGTTTTCCAAGATAGCAGCAACAGTCCGACCAACAGCAAGTCCTGACCCATTGAGGGTGTGGACGTGTTTAACCTTCCCATCCGCGTCATCACGGTAACGGATTTGAGCCCGGCGGGCCTGGAAGTCTTCTGTATTGGAACAGCTGGAGATTTCACGGTAGGCATTTTGCGCCGGGATCCAAACTTCCAGGTCATAGGTTTTGGCTGCGGAGAAGCCCATGTCTCCCGTAGAGATAGCTAAGACGCGATAGGCCAAGCCGAGTTTTTGGAGAATGGATTCCGCATTGAGGGTCATTTTTTCCAATTCTTCATAAGAATCTTCTGGTTTGGCAAATTTGACCATCTCCACCTTATGGAATTGGTGCAGACGAATCAAGCCGCGGGTATCACGACCTGCAGATCCGGCTTCAGAACGGAAGGATGGACTCATAGCTGTGAAGTAAATCGGTAGTTCCTTGGCTTCAAGGATTTCACCACGGTAGTAGTTTGTGAGGGGCACTTCCGCAGTTGGGATCAAGACATAATTACTGTCCGCCAATTCAAAGGTATCTTCCTTGAATTTTGGATATTGGCCGGTTCCAAACATGGAATCGTGGTTGACCATATAAGGCGGAATTACCTCTGTGTAGCCTTCTGCCAAATGCTCATCCAACATAAAGTTGTAGAGCGCGCGTTCTAGACGAGCACCGAGTCCTTTGTAGAAAAGGAAACGAGCGCCAGTCACCTTACCACCACGTTCCCAGTCCAAAATGCCTAGATCTTCTCCCAGGTCCCAGTGAGCTTTGGGTTCAAAGTCGAATGCTGGTGCTTGACCCCAGCGGCGAATTTCGACATTGTCCTCTTCATCTACCCCGACGGGAACAGAATCGTGGGGAAGATTTGGTAGGGTCACCAGAATTTCTTGTAGTTCTTGGTCAATGCTGTTTAAGCGGCTATCCAATTCCTTGATTTCAGCAGATAAAGCCTGCATGGCAGCAATCTTGTCAGCAGCATCTTCCTTGTTGCGTTTAGCCTGGGCAATCTCCGCAGAAACAGTATTACGCTTGGCTTTTTCTTCTTCGACTTGAACCAGTAGTTCGCGGCGTTGCTCATCCAGTTCCTTCATCTTGTCCAGAACAGCAGCATCTACACCCCGTGTTGCCAATTTGGCTTGGGCTGCCGCAAAATTAGTTCGAAGTTGTTTTAAATCTAGCATAGAAAACCTCCTGTATGAAAAAACACACGCATGTTTATGCTGGAGCGTCAAAACGCGGTTCCATCCAACTTCACATCGTGTGCCTTGATTACTCATTAAAAAAGTCCAACGGTAGAATTTCGTCTTCTACTTCTATCTGCTTGCAGCGACCGCAGACTCTCTAAAAGAAGAAGTAAGAGTACTTGTCCGTTTATTTCATTATAACCAAACTAGTCTTTTTTGGCAAGGGCTTGCCGAATTTTTTTCCAGGTCAATTGGATTAAGGTTGGGAGTCGTACGACTTTCTCATCCCCGATGTGTTGACGAGCGATTTTGAGAATCCTGCCGGAGTCGGGGGAAGCAAATTGAAAATTTCCTAAATCGGTGCTGACTTCAAAATGCCGACTAACCTTGTTCCGGCTAACATTAGCCCCAATACTGTGGATATTTTCCCAAGGAATTTGGATAAAATCTTGTACATTGCGGTCGTTGTAGAATTCGAGGGCCTTATTGCCAACTAAGAAAGTCCCAACCTGCCCGCCAATGCCCAGATAGGATTGACCCTTTGCTTGGAATTCAATAGTTGTATTAAGGGATTGAACCATGATTACTCCTTTAGAAAAATAAGGTGGGCTAAGCCCACCTTAAGAATTACATGATACCAGCTACGTGAGCTAGGATTCCGACAACAAAGAGTGCCAAAATGATGGTGATTGGGGAAACTTTCTTCTTAAGCAACCACATGCAGAGGAAGGTAAGGAGAAGTCCCATCAAACCAGGAATCAAGCTGTTCAAGTTATCCTGGAAGCTGGTAACCTTAGTTGGTGTTTGAGAAAGGCCTGAGCCAACTTGAGCGAAGGCTTCACGGATACCTTCCCAACCTTCAGGAAGTTGATCCCAGTGGATATAGGCTTTTTCATCTAGTTGAACTTCAGAAACGTTGAAGGCAAATTTGATTGATACCCAACGTTGAACCAAGACGGCAAGGATAAACATACCAAGGATTGAAGCTCCTTTGGTGATGTCTTGAAGGATACCACCAGACATGTTTTTGGTGATTTCAGATCCTGCACGGTAACCCAATTCTTGTGTATACCATTGGAAGGCCATCCGGATTAGGTTCCATAATACGAAGAAGATGATTGGACCCATGATGTTTCCAGAGAGGGCTAGGGAAGCACCCAAGGCACCAAGGATAGGACGAACAGTAAACCAGAAGACTGGATCTCCGATCCCGGCCAAAGGTCCCATCATCCCGATTTTAACTCCTTGGATTGCGGCATCATCGATTTCAGCGCCACGTGCACGCTCTTCTTCCAAGGCTAGCGTTACCCCAAGAATTGGTGAAGCGACGTATGGGTGTGTGTTGAAGAACTCCATGTGACGCTCAAGGGCAGCCGCACGGTCTTCTTTAGAAGTGTAGAGGCGTTTGATGGCTGGAACCATAGAGTAAGCCCAACCCAAGTTTTGCATCCGCTCGTAGTTCCAGGAACCTTGCAAGAAAGTGGAACGCAACCAGACTTTCTGACGATCATTTTTAGTTAATTGAAGCTTTTCAGACATGCTTGTAAGTCCCCTTTCTTAATAGTCTTCTAGGATGTCCCCGATAGGGTCTGTTGAAGTAGCAGCGCTGTCACCACCTGAACCACCTTTTTTAGACAAGTTCAAGTAGATGAAGGCAAGCGCAACACCGATCGCACCAAGGGCAATCAAGGTGAGGTCAGAAACGGCTGCAAGTGCAAAACCAATGGCGAAGAAAGGCCATACTTCACGAGTTGCCATCATATTGATAACCATGGCATAACCAACGGCTACAACCATACCACCACCGATGGCCATACCATTAGACAACCAAGCTGGCATGGCTTCAAGTGCAGCTTGCACGGCTTGAGTTGGGATTGCTAGAAGGAGGGCAGCAGGCACCGCAATCCGAAGTCCTTGAAGAAGGAGAGCGATGTAGTGGTAACGTTCCATCTTGGCGATGTCCCCTTCTTTGGCAGCTGCATCAGCCCCGTGTACTAAACCGACAGAAACGGTACGCACTAACATGGTGAGGAAGAGACCAGCTACGGCTAGTGGAATCGCAACGGCTTGAGCAACAGCAATTCCACGTGTGGAAGTATCGCCACCCAGAACGAGGATAATCGCAGCAGCGACAGAAGCGAGGGCTGCATCAGGTGCGACAGCGGCACCAATGTTAGCCCAACCAAGGGCGATCATTTGGAGGGAACCACCCAGCATAATACCTGCTGTAAGGTTACCTGTTACAAGACCGATAAGGGTACAAGCAACAAGTGGTTGATGGAATTGGAATTGGTCCAAGATACCTTCAAGCCCAGCTAGGAAGGCAACAAGGATAACCAAAATTGCAGAAATCAATGACATGGTTTATGTCCTTTCTATTATTATTGAACGTTGGCCTTAGAAATGAGGTCAAACAAATCTTTTTTCGCGTCATTTGGAACCTTGCGGACGTCAAATTCAACGCCAAGTTCCCGTAGTTTTTCAAAGGTTGCAACGTCTTCCTTGTCCATGGATAGAACGTTGTTAACCATTGTTTTACCAGTTGAATGAGCCATGGAACCAACATTCAAGGTCTTGATCGGAACACCGCCCTCAATGGCACGAAGCGCATCTTGCGGTGTTTCAAACAAAATAAGCGCGTGAGTGTTTCCGAAACGAGGGTCTTTGGAAACGTCGATCAATTTTTGAATTGGGACAACATTGGCTTTGACGTTACCAGGAGCTGCTTGTTTAATCAACTCTTTACGCAATTCATCTTGTGAAACAGAATCGGATGCAACGATAATCCGGTCTGCTTTTGAGTCCGGTGTCCAACCAGTTGCAACCTGTCCGTGAAGTAGGCGGGTATCGATCCGCGCCAAGTTGATCTTCAACTTGCCATCGCCAATCACTGTTCCTTCTGGGATTGCAGCTTGGGCAACAGGTCCAGCTGCTGCCCAAGCTGCTTCGTCAGCAGGGTTTAGCTCTTCAGGAAGTGCTTTAATACCATCTTTGGCTTCTTTGATGATGTTAGCAGCGACGGCTTCAACACCTGCAGCTGGGTCCATCATCCGTTCTGTATAGGCTTGAATTAGCATTGGCAAGTTCAAACCAGTGATGATGGCAAACTTGCGCTCAGGGTTTTCGCCCATAACGCGGCTAGCTTGGTTGAAGGGAGATCCACTCCAAAGGTCAGCTAGGACAAGGACCTCGTCCTCTGCGTCAAACGCAGCCACAGCGTCATTAAACTTGGCATACAAGTCGTCTGGTCCTTCGCTTGGCATAAAGGTTACAACCTGGACTTTTTCTTGATCTCCAAAGATCATAGATCCAGATTGGTGGATGCCGGCAGCGAATTCACCGTGGCTAGCAATAATGATTCCAATACTCATTATTGGTCTCCTCCTAAAAAATATTTGAAACTTAAATCCTTAAGAAATGTTTAAGCTATCTCATTGTAAAGCGATTTCAAGAAAATGTCAAGTAATTTCAAAAAATCCTAGACAAGTGAAAAAACCACAACAAAAAGGTAGGGGCTGATCCCCTACCTATAGAAAATGGATTAAGCGTTTTTGAAGTCTAGCACCATACGGCCTTGGATGGTACCGGCCTCCATTTCATCAAAGACAGCTGTAGCCTCTTCGACTGGGCGTAGTTGAACAACTGGTACTACCAAGCCCTCGGCTCCAAATTGGAAGGCTTCTTCTAAATCTTTACGGGTTCCGACCAAAGAGCCGACAACTTTAATGCCATCCAAAACAAGTTTGACGATGCTGAGATCCATGTATTCAGATGGCAGCCCAACAGCGACTAAGACCCCAGCAGCGCGGAGGGAATCAATAGCCTGGTTAAAGGCCACTTTGGAAACAGCTGTGACAACAGCAGCGTGGGCTCCAAGGCCGGTGATTTCCATGATTTTTCCGGGAATATCCTCGATTTCTAGGCCATTCAGGCTGATGTCTGCCCCAGATTCCAAGGCCAAGTCTAGTTTATCCTGATTAATATCGACGGCAATGACATGGGCATTGAAAACTTTTTTCGCATATTGAATCGCTAGGTTACCCAGACCCCCAGCGCCATAAATAACCACCCATTGCCCTGGCTGCACATTGGCTTCTTTAATGGCTTTGTAGGTAGTAACCCCCGCACAGGTGATGGAAGAAGCTTGGGCTGGGTCGAGTTTGTCAGGAACTTTTACTGCATAGTCGGCTGTGACGATACATTGTTTGGCCATACCCCCGTCTACGGAATATCCTGCATTTTTGACGTCGCGACAAAGGGTTTCGCGGCCGGTGGTACAGTATTCACAGCTTCCACAGCCTTGGAAGAACCAGGCCACGCTCACACGATCGCCAACCTTGAGGTTGCGAACATCTGGAGCTACTTCTTTGACAAGACCAATTCCTTCATGGCCTAAGACACGGCCAGGAACTTTTCCAAAATCGCCATGAGCGACATGGAGGTCAGTGTGGCAGACTCCGCAATATTCGATTTCGACCAGGGCCTCCCCTGCTTCAATCGGACGAAATTCTTTTTCGACAACTTCAACGCCTGTGCCTTCTGCATTAACAACAACAGCTTTCATACTAGAGCCTCCTTAGTCTCAGGGCTTCCCCTGTTTTATATGTTAAGTATATCACAATGGTTTTGCAGCCGCAAGCGTTTACATTGCTTTTTACTCAAAAAGAAACCAGTCAGAAGCAGGAGGTGGATTTGCTTCTGACTGGTTGAACAAAAATAAGGTTTATTTATAGGAAGAGTTCTCCTAGTTTTTGGGCGACGCCATCCTCTTGGTTAGTCCATTGGATTTGTTGGTCGGCGTAGTCTAGGAGTTTGGGATTGGCATTTTGCATGGCATAGCCGGATCCGGCTAAGGCCAACATTTCCTTGTCATTGAGCTGGTCGCCGAAGGCGATGAGATCAGAGGCTTGTTTTTGGTAGACGGCCAAGAGGTGTTTGAGGGCATTGGCCTTGTGGATACCTTTGGGAGTGCATTCTAAAATATTGTAGGGACCACCCCAGGTGCTGACAGTCATTTCCCCTTGGTAGTAGTGGGTTAAATCTTGGGCTAGGTGGTCGATATCTTGGAAACGGGTTTGAAAGAGGATGGCATTTGGATTTTTGGTGATTTTCTGGGGAATCAGCAGGTGCTGTTTAGTAATCTTCTCAATTCCCAAAAGCTGGGGATCTAGATTCTGGGGCTCTTGTTGGTGAATAAAGAATTTTTTACGGTATTCACTGACAATGAAGTCGGCTTGAACCTCGTCTTGTCTGTGAACGAGGTCGACCAGGTAGTCTTTGTTGATGGTGTATTCCCGTTCGTGTTCCCAGTCTTGACCTGGCAGGGAGGTTAGGGCGCCATTGAAGGAAATCAAGGGGGTGTCGAGTTCTAAGTATTGGTAGTAGGGGATGGCAGACCGATAGGGACGGCCGGTGGTGATGATAATTTTGTGGCCCTGGTCCTGGACTTGTTTGAGTACCTCCTTGCTTTTAGGAGAGATTTGCTGCTGATCATTTAAGAGGGTTCCATCGAGATCGAGGGCAATAATTTTAGTTGTTTCCATAGCTACTCCAGTTTTTTACTTTTACCTAGTATAGCAAATTTTAATGTTTTCATGGTAAACTGTTAGCAACTCAAAGGGAGGGATTATGTACAAACGAATTTTGCTTGTCTATCAATCAGCTTTTATTGCGATTTTTACAGTCTTGGCTCTGATTGGGGCGACTCAGAATGGTCCCAATCTAACCTGGAATATGTTTTTAGCCTTAACAGCTCTGGATTTTGCACTCTTGTCCAAGGTTAGTCAGAATCGGATTTTCCGTTGGGGAGCCTGGTTTTTGTGGTTGCTGTTTTTCCCCAACACCTTCTATATGGTGACGGACTTGATCCACATGCATTGGGTCGGAGATGTGCTTTATAACCGGGCCAATCAGAAGCTCTTTTTTGGCTTTGTCTTTGCTATTTTCTTTGGTGTCTTGTGTGGCGTGGAGAGTTGGCGACTGATGCGTTCGCATTTTTCTTGGAAACTCTGGCAGGAGATTCTGGCTACGGTGGTCCTGTCTGGCCTCTCGAGTTTGGCCATCACCGTGGGGCGCTACATTCGTCTCAATTCCTGGGATATCTTTACACGTCCCAACCTGGTGGTCCAGACCTTTCTGGAGGTTTTTAGCTGGCAACACATTATTTTTATTCTTGGTTTCACCGCCCTTCAAGGCATGTGCCTCTTTTTATTAGCCGATGATTGGGTAAAAGGTAGGAAGTAAGAAGTGAATTTGGTATAATGAGGGAATGAAGAGTCAAAATGAAGTAACCCTGATAGCCTGGGGTGAGAAATTAGGAGGCCTCCTGGAGGTCGGAGATGTGCTGGTTTTGTCCGGTGACCTTGGTGCTGGAAAAACGACCCTGACTAAGGGGATTGCGCGGGGGTTGGGGATTAACCAGATGATCAAAAGTCCCACCTACACGATTGTGCGTGAATACGAGGGGCGCTTGCCGCTCTACCATTTAGATGTTTATCGGATTGAGGGAGATCCGGATTCGATTGATCTGGATGCCTTCCTCTTCGGCGATGGGGTCACGGTCATTGAGTGGGGTGAGTTAATGGGCGATGCCCTTCCCAATGATTACCTACATTTAACCCTGTATCATGAGGATCAAGGTCGTCGCCTGGAGCTGGCAGCTCTTGGGTCCCGCAGCCAGAAATTGATGGAGGCTTGGAAAGATGCCGCAGCAAGAATTGGTGATTGAGGAAGCCCAGGTGACGGATGTCGATGAGCTGTTGGAGTTGTTTCGGCAGGTGGCGCGTGAGAGTGATTTAACCAGTTTGGAACCTAGTGGTCTAGATTTGTCACCAGAGCAGTTGGAAGACTACTTGGAGTCGAGTTTACAACATCCGGAGCGGCTGTTTTTGGTGGCTCGCTTGGACAATCAGCTGGTCGGTCTGCTGAACTTGTCGACAGACAGCAATCCCCGTTTGGGACATGTGGGAGAAGTGTTTGTGGCGGTTGCTCAGGCTTACTGGGGCCACGGGATCGGGACCATGTTGTTTGAGCTGCTCTTCGATTGGTTGGCTGAGACCCCAACTCTTCGGCGTTTATCCTTAAATGTTCAAGAAAGAAATCAAGCTGCCAGGGCCTTATATGAGAAAATGGGCTTTTCTTATGAAGGTCGGCAGGAAGAGGCGATCCAGCTTTGGGATGGTCGGTATGAGACAGTCCTCTTGATGGGGCTGGTGTTAGATAGGGAATAACATGTTTAAACAGAATTTAAAATTATTCTTAACCTTTCTTCTGGTTACCCTGATTGGCCTTGGGACCTATGCAGGGACGATTTATTTTCAATCAACGGGTCAGTTGGCTAAAACCTTTCAAAATTTTGGCCGGCAGTCGGATGTGATTGAGCGGGCTGAACCCATGACCCTTCTCTTGATGGGGGTGGATACGGGAAGTGGTTCCCGTTCAGATCCTTGGGAGGGGAATAGTGATACCATGCTCCTGGTAACGGTTAATCCGGATAAAAAAAACACAACCATGATGAGTTTGGAGCGGGATATCCTAACCAAGATTTCCCAAAAAGGAGAGGTGACGGAGGCTAAACTGAATGCGGCCTATGCCATGGGCGGAGCTGAATTGGCCATTCCGACCATTGAATCCTTAATGAACATCACGATTGACCACTATGTCATGATTAATATGCAGGGTTTGGTTGAACTGGTTGATGCCGTGGGCGGTATCGAGGTTAACAATACCTTTGACTTCCCGATTTCGATTGAGGAGCAGGAGCCAGAATACAAGGCGACGGTCAAACCTGGTAAGCAACACATCAATGGGGACCAGGCTCTGGTCTATGCTCGCATGCGCTACCAGGACCCCGAAGGGGACTATGGTCGCCAACAACGCCAGCGGGAAGTGATTCAGAAGGTTGTCCAAAAAGTGCTTAGTCTCAACAGTGTCAGCCACTATCGGGAAATTTTAAGTGCCGTCAGCAATAATATGCAGACCAGCATTGACTTGTCGTCCAACAGTATTCCAAAACTGTTGGTTTACCAAGATGCTTTCCGCAAGATTAAGCAGGAACAGCTCCGAGGAGAAGATGCGACCCTGGCCGATGGAGGCAGCTACCAGATTGTCGAATCAGACCACATCTTGGAGATGCAAAACACCTTGCGCAGCTCTCTAGGCCTCGATACCGTGGAGAAACTTAAAACCAATGCCGTTACCTTGAATGAACTAAATGGTGTGGGGTCTGATACGGAAAATATGGAACCTTAAGAGAGCACAAAAAAAACAAGTAGTTGGTGGCTGTTGTCATTAAGTTAAGGATTTCGAAAGTTTGATACGTACCGTGTCAAGTAGACAGTTGAAATAAATAAAGGGGACCTCTAAAAACCCCAGTTTTTCTTCAAATTTAATCACTCAAACCTTGATAAATCAACATTTAGATTTTCAG
>NZ_JAOBSU010000066.1:0-10313 GCF_025447695.1 Streptococcus danieliae
ATAGCCTAGGAGATACACCTGTTCCCATGCCGAACACAGAAGTTAAGACCTAGAACGCCGGAAGTAGTTGGGGGTTGTCCCCTGTGAGATATGGTAGTCGCTTAGCAGACAGGTAATTCAATAGAAGGAGCAGCTGGGAGAGCTTCTTGAATGAGGAATTCATTCAAGAAGGTAATGGGATAAAGAAAGCGAAGCTTTCTCCCTTCCAGATGCTCTAGAGAGATGAATTACCGTTTGAATTATGGATGGAGTTTCTATCCATAATTCAAAGAGGGAGTTTAGCTCAGCTGGGAGAGCATCTGCCTTACAAGCAGAGGGTCAGCGGTTCGATCCCGTTAACTCCCATTGTACGAAAGTACAGGTCCCGTAGTGTAGCGGTTATCACGTCGCCCTGTCACGGCGAAGATCGCGGGTTCGATTCCCGTCGGGACCGTCAAAAATATGCGGTGCATATTTTTGAGATATCTGATAAAACAAGCGTAAGCTTGTCCCCTATGAACCAGTTATGGAGAATGGGAGATAGACTCGTTAGCTCAGTTGGTAGAGCAATTGACTTTTAATCAATGGGTCGCTGGTTCGAGCCCAGCACGGGTCATATGCGGGTTTGGCGGAATTGGCAGACGCACCAGATTTAGGATCTGGCGCTTTCGGGCGTGGGGGTTCAAGTCCCTTAACCCGCATAATAGTAATAGGCCGGCTTAGCTCAGTTGGTAGAGCATCTGATTTGTAATCAGAGGGTCGCGTGTTCAAGTCATGTAGCCGGCATTAGAGGATTGCGAACGTAGTTCAGTGGTAGAACACCACCTTGCCAAGGTGGGGGTCGCGGGTTCGAATCCCGTCGTTCGCTTTGGCGCCGGGGTGGCGGAACTGGCAGACGCACAGGACTTAAAATCCTGCGATCGTTTAGATCGTACCGGTTCGATTCCGGTCCTCGGCAAATGGGCACCCTTAGCTCAACTGGATAGAGTACCTGACTACGAATCAGGCGGTTAGAGGTTCGACTCCTCTAGGGTGCATGAAGTTTATATAGGGAGTATCTTAGAAAGATAGAACCTAATTTATATCTACGGGAAGTAGCTCAGCTTGGTAGAGTACTTGGTTTGGGACCAAGGTGTCGCAGGTTCGAATCCTGTCTTCCCGACTAGTAAGGAGGCGTTAGCCTCTTTTTTGTGTTATTGGATTTGGGTGCAATTTAGTCCCTTGAATTCTCTATTTTGGGTTTGCTTGTGGCTTTTGGAGCGTGGTATAATAAAGGGAGTAATTTTGAGGAGAGAAGAATGTCTGATAAAACTTTTTATATTAGTACGCCGATTTATTATCCGAGTGGGCGGTTGCATATTGGGTCGGCTTATACGACAATTGCGAGTGATGTTTTGGCACGTTATAAGCGCTTGATGGGCTTTGATGTGTTTTTTGTGACTGGTTTGGATGAGCATGGTCAGAAGATCCAGGATAAGGCGGCGGATGCAGGGCTTGAGCCTCAGGCCTATGTAGACGGTATGGCTAAGGATGTTCAGGACTTGTGGTCACTGTTGGATATTTCCTATGATCGCTTTATTCGAACGACAGATGCGGATCATGAAGTTGTGGTGGCGCAGATTTTTGAGAAGCTTTTAGCCCAGGATGATATTTATTTGGGTGAATATTCAGGGTGGTATTCTGTTTCCGATGAAGAGTTCTTTACGGAAACGCAATTGATCGAAGTTTTCCGGGATGAGGAAGGAACAGTTATCGGGGGGATTGCCCCTTCAGGTCATGAGGTCGAGTGGGTTTCCGAGGAGTCTTACTTCCTACGTTTGAGTAAATACTCCCAGTGGTTAGCAGACTATTTCAAAGAGCATCCTGAGTTCATCAGTCCGGATGGACGGATGAATGAGATGTTGCGGAACTTTATCGAACCAGGTTTGGAGGATTTGGCTGTGTCACGGACTAGCTTTACCTGGGGGGTGCCGGTTCCTTCCAACCCTAAACATGTCATCTATGTGTGGATTGATGCTCTAGCAAACTATATCACAGCCTTGGGCTATGGCCAAGATGCGGATGAGAACTTTGCTAAGTTCTGGCCAGGAGATATCCATATGCTTGGGAAGGATATTCTGCGTTTCCACTCGATTTACTGGCCAATTATTTTGAAAATGCTAGATCTACCACTTCCAAAACGCTTGATTGCCCATGGCTGGTTTGTCATGCAAGATGGTAAAATGTCCAAGTCTAAAGGGAATGTTGTCTATCCGGAGATGCTAGTAGAGCGGTACGGCTTGGATGCCCTACGCTACTATTTGGTGCGCTCCCTTCCTGTAGGTTCTGATGGAACCTTTACACCGGAAGATTACCTAGGCCGGATTAATTATGAACTGGCCAATGACCTAGGAAACTTGCTCAATCGGACAGTGGCTATGGTCAATAAATACTTTGATGGTCAGGTTCCGGCTTTTGTGTCTGGTGTAACTGCCTTTGATGGAGATTTAGAAGTCAAGGCGCAGGAGACTATCCAAGAGTTTCATAAGCAGATGGAAGCAGTCAATCTGCCACGTGCTCTGGAAACGGTTTGGAAATTCATCATGCGGACCAACAAGTACATTGATGAGACCCAGCCTTGGGTCTTAGCCAAGGAAGAGGGGGATCGTGAGCAGTTGGCTAGTGTCATGAGTCATCTGGTAGCCAGTCTACAATGGATTGCTGGGCTTCTCCAGCCCTTCATGATGGAAACAAGCCGTTCGATCCTGAACCAATTGGGTTTGGCTGAAATTAGCAGCTTAGAAGGACTAGCCTTTGGAAATATTCCAGCTGGGACTCAGGTTCTGGCCAAGGGGCAACCAATCTTCCCACGTTTGGACATGGAGGAAGAAATTGCCTATATCCAATCGCAAATGGCTGGTGGTCAACAAGAAGAGGCCTGGGATCCTGCCAATGTTGATTTGCTGCTGAATAAAAAGGCCATTAAGTTCGAGGATTTTGATAAGGTTGAGATCCGTGTGGCTGAGGTCAAGGATGTTTGGCGAGTTGAAGGTAGTGATAAGTTGTTAGCCTTCCGTCTGGATGCTGGTGATGGTCAGGATCGTCAGATTTTATCGGGGATTGCGGCTTATTACCCAGATCCACAAGTGCTACTTGGGAAAAAACTACAAATTGTTGCGAACTTGAAGCCTCGGAAAATGATGGGGCTGGTTAGTCAAGGAATGATTCTCTCTGCTGAATTTGAGGACCGGTTGGCAGTGATGATTGTGGATGATGCTATCCCGAATGGCAGTATTCTAGGATAAACAAAAATAGGTGAGCCCCCGCTCACCTATTTTTATAATTTGAATTTGAGAAGTTCTTTTGGGGTATGGGTAAAGGCTTCGAAACCTGTTTTGGTGACTACACCACAGTCTTCAATCCGCACTCCAACCTTGTTAGGAAGGTAGATGCCGGGTTCAACGGAGAAGGTCATGCCTTCTTCCAAGACGAGGGGATTCCCTTGATTAATGGAAGGGAATTCGTGGAGGCTCCGGCCGATTCCGTGTCCCAAGCGATGGTTGAAGTATTCGCCATAACCGGCCTTTGTGATAATATCCCTAGCTACTGCATCAATTTCGCCAGCTGTAACCCCCGGTTTAATGGCATCAATGGCAGCTAACTGGGCTTCTAGAACGATATCATAGATGGTGGCTTGAAGCACGGTTGGTTGGCCGAGGGCAACGGTACGGCTGACATCACTGGCATAGCCTTGATGCCAGGTCCCTAGATCAAAGAGGAGGAGAGACTTGTTTTTGAGGGGACGGTTGGTTGGGATTCCATGAGGATCAGCTGCATGTTTGTCAGCCAACACCATGGTTTCAAAGCTCATGGAAACATCCTGGCTCCGTAAGGGTCCCTCAATGGCTGCGATGATGTCTAGTTCGGTTTTCCCTTTGGCAATCGCTTGGAAGCCGAGTGCAAGAGCATGGTCGGCCATTTGTCCAGCCTTCCGCAGGTAATCCAGTTCCACAGGTGTTTTGTACAAGCGGATTTGCTCGATTGTGGGACTGAGATCGACAATTTGTCCCGTCAAAATTTGCATGAGTTCGTAATATTGCCGCAGCCGGAGGTGTTGAAACTCTAAGCCAATGCGATAGCGTTCACGAGATAGGAAGCTTTGGATCTTCTGCCAAGGATTTTCCGAATCGTGGTAGCTCACAATATTGTAAGAAACCAAGGACTTGGCACGATCCCGATCTAGTTCGGGTGTAAACAAGGTTGGACTGCCTTCAAGCGGGAGAAAGAAGAAGAATTGTCTCTCATGAGGATCCGATTGAAAGTTCGTTAGGTAGGCGATGCTCGTTGGATCTGAAATGATTGCCAAATCGATGCCTTGCTCGCGCATGCGAGAACGAAGTAAGTCAACAGTGCTCTTCATATTTAACCTCCTATATCAATTATTTTATATCTCTATTGTGTCAAAAATCTTCAAATTATGCAATGGGGAATGAATTGTCTTTTTTAGAAAAAATCTCAAAATATTTGAAAGTGTTTCCAAAAAATGATAAACTATAGTTGTGCGAAAGTGAAAGCGTTATTTTCAAAATGGAATTGGGAGGTTAATCGATGAATACTGACGATACTGTAACAATTTATGATGTCGCCCGTGAAGCTGGTGTTTCCATGGCGACGGTTAGTCGAGTCGTAAATGGCAATAAAAATGTAAAAGAAAATACTCGTAAAAAAGTTTTAGACGTGATTGATCGCCTAGACTACCGTCCAAATGCAGTGGCTCGTGGCTTAGCGAGTAAAAAAACAACAACGGTAGGGGTTGTGATTCCAAATATCACTTCTTCCTATTTTGCCAGTCTAGCCAAAGGAATCGAAGATATCGCAGAAATGTATAAATACAACATTGTTCTAGCGAGTAGTGATGAAGATGATGATCGGGAAGTAGCGGTTGTCAATACACTATTTTCAAAACAGGTGGATGGCATCATTTTCATGGGTTACCACTTAACTGAAAAAATTCGTTCCGAGTTTTCACGTTCCCGGACTCCGGTTGTTCTAGCAGGAACCGTGGATATTGAGCAGCAATTACCAAGTGTCAATATTGACTACCGTCAAGCAACAGCGGATGCGGTGGAGTACTTGGCTAAACGAAATGAAAAAATTGCTTTTGTGACAGGTCCCTTGGTGGATGATATTAACGGTAAAATGCGCTTACCAGGCTATCGTGATGGCCTCAAAAAAGCCAAGTATGCGTATAGTGAAGGTCTCATTTTTGAAGCCAAACACAATTATGAGGAAGGTTATGCCTTAGCTGAACGAGTCATCGTTTCTGGAGCCAATGCAGCGATTGTATCCGGCGATGAATTGGCTGTCGGTCTACTCAATGGTCTGAGCGATAAAGGAATTCGAGTTCCAGAAGATTTCGAATTGATTACCAGTGATAACTCACAAATCACCTTGTACAGTCGGCCAAATATGACGTCTATTCGTCAACCTCTATACGATATTGGTGCTATCTCCATGCGGATGTTAACCAAGATCATGAACAAGGAAGAAGTTGAGGAACGCGAAGTTCAATTGGCCCATGGCTTGAGCGAACGCCAGTCAACACGCTCGTCTAACTAAAAGCATGTAAGGGATTCCTGGAGGCCGGGATCCCTTTTTTCGGCTTTGGCTTTTATTTTGAATGGCTTTTGTTTATAATATGAGTATGAAAGTTCTACTGTATTTGGAAGGCAAGACGGTTCTTGAGAAGTCAGGAATTGGTCGCGCTCTTTCGCATCAAATGCGGGCCCTTGACTTAGCAGGGATTCCCTATACGACAGATCCATCAACTGGATACGATTTGGTTCACATCAACACCTATGGCCCTAAGAGTCTCCGTCTCTTGCACCAGGCTAAGCGGCAGGGGAAAAAGGTCATTGTCCACGGTCACTCGACTCGGGAAGATTTTGCCAATTCCTTTATTGGTTCCAATCTCTTGGCTCCAGCCGTTGGTGCTTACCTCAAACACATGTATCAGCTAGCTGATTTTATTATTACACCAACGGAATATTCCAAAGAGCTGATTCGTGGCTACGGGGTTGAGACTCCAATTGTGGCGATTTCAAATGGAATTGATTTAAGGAAGTATCAACCAGATCCGCAAAAAGAACAGGTTTTCTACAATCACTTTGGTTTGGAGAAAGGACAGTCGGTAGTGGTTTGTGCCGGTCTTTTTTTCAAACGCAAAGGGATTTTGGATTTTGTTGAGGTGGCCAAGCAATTACCAGATGTACAATTTATCTGGTTTGGCGGGATTAATAAATGGATGATTCCGCGTGAAATTCGAAGGGTTGTTTCGGGTGATCATCCTGCAAATGTCCATTTCCCTGGCTATTTTAAGGGAGCTATTTTCCAGGGAGCCATAAGCGGAAGTAGTCTTTTCTTTTTCCCCAGTTATGAAGAAACTGAAGGAATTGTTGTTTTGGAGGCTCTGGCCAGTCATCAGCATGTTGTGTTACGGGATATTCCCGTTTATGAGGGCTGGATTGATGAGCAATCGGCTACTCTAGGGAAGAACAACGAGGAATTTGTGGCAGGAATCCAAGCCATTTTAGCTGGCCAGGTAGACAAGCGCGAACGGGGCTACCAAGTAGCAGAAAGTCGGTCTATGGATCAGGTGGCCCAACAATTGGTGACGGTTTATCGTCAAGTATTGGAGATGTAAGATGAGAATTGGATTGTTCACAGATACCTATTTTCCACAGGTGTCTGGTGTAGCAACAAGTATCCGAACCCTCAGGGAAGAGCTTGAGGAGCAGGGACATGATGTATTTATTTTTACCACGACAGATCGCGATGTGGATTCTGATTCTGTAGCAGAGCATCGGATTATTCGGATCCCCAGTGTTCCGTTTTTTGCTTTTAAAGATCGACGGGTAGCCTATCGGGGCTTCAGCAAGGCCTTGTCCTTAGCTAAGGAGCACCGTCTGGAGTTGATCCATACCCATACGGAGTTTGCCTTGGGTTTTTTGGGACTTTGGATTGCACGGGAATTGGAGATTCCTGTTATTCACACTTACCATACTCAATATGAGGACTATGTCCATTATATTGCTAAGGGTTTGCTAATCCGCCCAGCTATGATTAAATACCTAGTGCGTACCTTCCTGGATGAAGTGGATGGAGTGGTTTGTCCTAGTGAGATTGTTTATAATCTGTTAGTTCGCTATGGTGTGGAGCCAGAGAAGCGCGTGATTCCGACAGGGATTGAGCTGGATCACTTTATTCAAGTGAAATCTCAAAAAGAGGCTATCCAGGAGTTACGGCAGTCCTTAGCTTTGGCTTCTGATACCAAGATTCTCCTAAGCCTGTCGCGGATTTCCTATGAGAAAAATATTCAAGCGATCATCCGTGCTCTGCCAGAGGTTTTGCGGGAAAATGATGCTGTGCGTTTAATCGTAGCCGGAGACGGTCCACATCTAGGAAATCTAAAAGCCTTGGCCCGAGAAGTTGGTGTGGAGCACCGAGTGCTCTTTGTTGGGATGGTACCTCCGGAACAGACGGTGCTCTATTACCGAATGGCGGATTTCTTCGTTTCAGCCTCGACGAGTGAAACACAGGGCCTTACCTTTTTAGAAAGTTTGGCTAGTGGTACTCCGGTTATTGCTCAGTCCAATCCTTATTTAGACAGCTTGATTTCGAACAAAATGTTTGGAACTCTCTATCAAACACCAGAGGACTTGGGTGGGGCAATCTTAGAAGCACTCTTGGCAACTCCTTATCCTCAAGAGCAGGAGTGGCAGAACAAGCTTTTTGAGATTTCAGCCGAGAATTTTGGTTTGCAGGTCTATCAGTACTATTTAGATCTTTCGATTCGGAAGGGTTATTTGAAAGGTCAAGGGATCGGATCCCTCAGACCCCGGGTTCGTTTTTTCAAGGCAATTGCCGGATTCCCCTTCAAGGTTGCTGCCCTGCCAGTACAAGGATCTAGACGGGTGATTCGGATTTCTCGGGAACAAGCCAAACGGTTGCCTTACCCTGGTCGGAGAAAAAACTAGATTTTCCTTGTTTTTTTGAAAAGGGTCTGCTATAATCTTTTTTAGAGACATGTCTTTTAACAGAACTTCTTGAAGAGAGTGCACGGTTGGTGGAAGTGCATAGGAGGGTTAGAAGGTACTACTCGGGAAGATTTTATGCAAACATAAAACGGTGGTTACGTTAGAACCAAGAATGAGGTACCTGGGTTAACTAGGTATAAACGAAGGTGGAACCACGTTGCGACGTCCTTTTAAGGAGGTCGCTTTTTTGTTTGTTGCGGGTAGTTGTCTACTAGATTTAAAGGAGTAGAAGTATGGTAAAAATCACATTTCCAGATGGTGCTGTTCGGGAGTATCAAGATGGAATTACAACTGTAGAGATTGCTGAAGGAATCAGCAAGTCTTTGGCTAAAAAGGCCTTGGCCGGTAAATTGAACGGGAAGTTGATTGATACAACTCGTGCCATTTATCAAGATGGGGACTTGGAGATTGTAACGCCAGATCACGAAGATGCCCTTCCAGTTTTGCGGCATTCAGCAGCCCACTTGTTTGCCCAAGCGGCTAAACGTCATTTCCCAGATATTCGCCTCGGGGTTGGTCCGGCGATTCAAGACGGTTTTTACTATGATACCGATAATGAAGCGGGGCAAATTTCCAATGAAGATTTGGCCAAAATTGAAGAAGAAATGCACAAAATTGTGAAGGAAAACTTCCCAAGTGTGCGTTCGGAAGTTTCGAAAGAAGAGGCGAAGGAAATCTTCCATAATGATCCTTATAAATTGGAATTGATTGAGGAGCATAAGGATGATGAGGGTGGTTTGACCGTTTATCAACAGGGTGAGTATGTGGATCTCTGCCGTGGTCCTCACGTGCCGACAACTGGTCATATTGAAATTTTCCATCTTTTGAATGTTGCAGGGGCTTACTGGCGTGGTAAGAGTGAGAATCCAATGATGCAACGGATTTATGGAACTGCTTGGTTCGATAAAAAGGAACAAGATGCCTACCTTAAGATGCGTGAGGAAGCCAAAGAGCGTGACCACCGTAAACTTGGAAAAGAGCTTGACCTCTTTATGATCAACCAAGAAGTTGGGCAAGGATTGCCATTCTGGCTTCCAAATGGAGCAACTGTGCGTCGGGTCTTGGAGCGTTATATTGTAGACCGTGAGTTGGCTGCTGGCTACCAGCACGTTTACACTCCACCAATAGCAAGTTCTGAGCTTTATAAGATTTCTGGTCACTGGGATCACTATAAAGATGATATGTTCCCAGTGATGCACATGGAAGATGGGGAAGAGTTTGTTTTACGTCCAATGAACTGTCCGCACCACATCCAAGTTTACCGTCACCATGTTCACTCTTACCGTGAGTTGCCAATCCGTATTGCCGAAGTTGGAATGATGCACCGTTTTGAGAAGTCTGGTGCCCTATCTGGTTTGCAACGGGTACGTGAAATGAGCTTGAATGATGGTCACTTGTTTGTAACTCCAGAACAAATTCAAGAAGAGTTCAAGAAGGTTCTAGATTTGATGCTCTCTGTTTATGAGGATTTCAACATTACAGACTATCGCTTCCGTCTCTCTTATCGTGACCCAGAGGATAAAGAAAAATACTTCGATAATGATGAGATGTGGGAAAATGCTCAACGCATGTTGAAGGCAGCCATGGATGATCTAGGTCTAGATTATGTGGAGGCAGAAGGAGAAGCAGCCTTCTACGGACCTAAGTTGGACGTACAGGTGAAAACTGCCCTCGGAAACGAGGAGACCCTCTCTACTATTCAGTTGGACTTCCTCTTGCCAGAACGCTTTGAACTCAGCTATATCGGGGCTGATGGGGAAGAGCACCGTCCAGTTATGATCCACCGTGGAATCGTGTCAACGATGGAACGCTTTATTGCTTACTTGATTGAAACTTACAAGGGAGCCTTCCCAACTTGGTTAGCACCAAATCAAGTAACCGTTATTCCAATTTCAAGTGAAGCCCATGTGGACTATGCTTGGGAAGTAGCCAAAGAATTGAAAGACCGTGGCTTCCGTGTATCTGTTGATGAGCGGAACGAGAAGATGCAATACAAGATTCGTCAAAGCCAGACTCAGAAAGTTCCTTACCAATTGATTGTTGGGGACAAAGAAATGGAAGATAAATCTGTTAACGTTCGTCGCTATGGTCACAAGGAAACTGAAACAGTTCCAGTAGCAGACTTTATTGCGAAATTGGAGGCAGATGTAGCCCGCTACTCACGCCCAGATGAAGCTTAAGTGGTTCTTTGTCAAGTTGTGTGGAATCCCTGAAAACTGACAATATAGAATAAAGACAATCTTCCTTCCTCCCCTCCTT
>NZ_JAOBSU010000067.1:0-10105 GCF_025447695.1 Streptococcus danieliae
ATTTTTATGAAATTGATGATGAGGAGTCAGAATCCTGACATTATTTTCAAAAAGAATAAGCAACGGGAATGATTCTGAATGATTTTAGTTGACAAACAAAGAGGACCTTGATAGAATGGGAATGTCCGTAAGGATAGAGACCCCTTCTTGGTGGTGGGCTTGCCAGTCCCTCGCACTCGGATGGGGAAGAAAAAAGGAGAGAAAAAATGGCAATCTCAAAAGAGAAAAAAAATGAAATCATTGCACAATATGCGCGTCATGAAGGTGACACAGGTTCTGTTGAAGTTCAAGTTGCAGTTTTGACTTGGGAAATCAACCACTTGAATGAGCACATCAAAGTGCACAAAAAAGACCATGCTACTTACCGTGGTTTGATGAAAAAAATCGGACGTCGTCGTAACCTTTTGGCTTACCTTCGCCGTACAGATGTTAACCGTTACCGTGAATTGATCCATTCATTGGGACTACGTCGTTAATCAAAAAACT
This sequence comes from Streptococcus danieliae, assembly GCF_025447695.1. Taxonomy (NCBI): domain Bacteria; kingdom Bacillati; phylum Bacillota; class Bacilli; order Lactobacillales; family Streptococcaceae; genus Streptococcus; species Streptococcus danieliae. The sequence goes on from NZ_JAOBSU010000067.1 coordinate 487, forward strand.
GCCTGCGGGCAGTTTTTTTGTTGCGAAAAACACCTGGATGAAAATCCAGGTGTTGGGTCTTAGGCTTGGCCAAGTTCTTGGCTATAGCGGATGATTTGTTGGACGGTGTCATCCAAGAATTGGATGGTGTCACGGAGGGGTTTTTCAGTGCTGAGGTCGGCACCGAGGACTTTGGCAGCTTCCAAAGGTGGGAGACTACCGCCCAGTTTGAGGAAGTCTAGCCAAAATTTTGGATTTTGGCTTTCTTTGAGGCGGAGGAAGCCGACGGTGGCTAGGACTAGACCAGCGGAGTAGGTATAGCTATAGAGACCCATGTAGTAGTGGCTTTGGCGCATCCAGGTAAGGGCGGCATCGTCATCAATTTCGATAGCGTCACCCCAAAATTGGGTGAGGACGTCCTTCATGATGGCATTGAGTTTTTCCGCTCCAAAGACTTGGCCTTGTTCGATTAAGTTATAGACTTGGCGTTGGAAGGCAGCTTCCAAAAGATGGGTGATAAAGTTGTGGAAGTAGGTGTCTGTGAGGCGGTGGGCTAGGGCAAAGCGTTTTTGGCGTGGGTCTTCTAGCTCTTGCTCTAGTAGGTCACTCAACAACAATTCATTGAAAGTAGAGGGTGCTTCGACGGAGTAGGTAGACATGCTGGTGTTGAAGATGCTTTGATGGTTGTCAGAGAAGATAAATTGGCCAGAGTGTCCAATCTCGTGGATTAGGGTGTAGACATCGCTCATGCGTCCAGTCCAGCTCATGAGAACATAGGGGTGGACCTTGTAAGGGTCTGCGGCATAACCACCGGAGTCTTTGCCGGTGTTAGCTGCGAAGTCGACCCAGCGTTCTTCTTGGTAGCGTTTGACTTGGTCGACATATTCGGATCCCAAGGCATCAACGGAGCGCATGACGAGGTCGTAGGCTTCTTCGATGGAGACTTCTGGATTGAGTTGCGGATCCAAGTCCAGTTTCCAGTCGGCGAAGGTCATTTTGTCCAGTCCGTTGATTTGGGCTACGTGCTTGACAAAGGTCCGAGCGATAGGGGCAAACTCGTTCATAATGAGATCAATTTGCCGGTCGAAGAGGCTGCGGTCTACTTCCTGTTCGGCTAGGAGGTAGTCAAAGACGGAGTCGTAGCCCTTCATGTCGGCCATAATTTTTTCGGAGCGAACTTGCGCTAAGTAAGCTGCGGCAGCCGTTTCTTGGTGCTGGCGGAGAGCCTTGGAGAAGGAGCGGAAGGAGGCTTCGCGTACAGCCGCGTCTTCGTGGTTTTGGTAGTAGTTTTCGTAGCTGATGAAGGAGTTTTTATAGGTTTTATCAGCAACAACAAAGTCTTCCATAGCATAGTCACCAGCCCGCATTTTGCTGTAGATATCATGTGGTGCTTGGAACATTTCGCTGAGGTTGGCCAGCGTTTTTTCCGCCTCTTTGCCCAGATAGTGGGCTTTTTTAATTTTGGCTAAGCGAAGGGGCTGGCTCAGTCCAGGTAGGGCTTCCAGCTGATCCAAAATGGCTGGCTCGGCTTCAAGGAGGGCCGCGTCAAAGAAGGCCAAACCGACTTGGGCTTGGGTCCCAAAGTCGGTCCCTGCTTGGGCGATTTGGGCAAAGTCATCGTTGCCAAAATCGGTGGTTTGGGGCATAAAGGAATAGGTGAGGATGTGGCTGATCTGAATTTGAATCTGTTCCAGTACCTGGAAGGCCTCTTGGAAGTCCTCAAAGGTTTTTAGCTTGTCTTGATAGTTGCGTTGGAATTCGTCAATGTCCTGACTGGCTTTTTCGATGGCCCGTAGGAAATCCTCCCGATCTTGGTAGAGGGCGCTTAAGTCCCAGAGCTGATATTCCGGGAATTCTGAGCGGTGTTTTTGTTCCATAAATGTCTCCTTTCGTCTTTCTCTTAGTATAGCAATTTTTGCCCTGATTGTGGTAAAATAAAGGGGTCGGGGACTTTTGTGCAAAGATGAATCGAGCAGGTCCTGCTAGATTGATTTTTGTAGAAAATCCCCAATTAAATTTTAGGAGTTGTAGATGACCAAACAGGTATTTAAGACGACCTTTGCGGGTCGCGAATTGATTGTGGAAGCAGGCCAGGTGGCGCGTCAAGCCAATGGTTCTGTTGTGGTTCGTTATGGGGAAAGCACCGTCTTGACAGCAGCTGTGATGTCTAAAAAGATGGCGACAGGGGATTTTTTTCCACTGCAAGTAAACTATGAGGAAAAAATGTATGCCGCTGGGAAATTCCCGGGTGGCTTTAACAAGCGGGAAGGTCGTCCATCGACAGATGCAACCTTGACGGCACGCTTGATTGACCGTCCGATTCGGCCGATGTTTGCGGAAGGTTTCCGCAACGAGGTACAGGTGATTAACACGGTTCTTTCCTATGATGAGAATGCTTCTGCCCCAATGGCAGCCATGTTCGGTTCTTCGCTCGCACTGGGAATTTCAGATATTCCCTTTGATGGCCCGATTGCTGGTGTTCAGGTGGGTTATGTAAATGGCGCTTTTGTCATCAATCCTAGCCAGGAGGAGTTGGAAGCATCCACTTTGGATTTAACCGTGGCAGGAACTAAAGAAGCCATCAACATGGTGGAATCAGGGGCCAAAGAGTTGTCTGAGGAGATTATGTTGGAGGCGCTGCTCAAGGGGCACGCTGCTATTCAGGAGTTGATTGCTTTCCAAGAGGAAATTATTGCAGCGATTGGTAAGGACAAGGCTCAGGTGGAGTTGTTGCAAGTGGATCCAGTCTTGCAGGCAGAGATTGAAGCAGCTTATACCAAGCCTTTGCAAGCGGCTGTGCAGGTTGAGGAAAAATTGGCGCGTGAAGCGGCGACGACTGCTGTGCGGGAAGAAGTCAAGGCTGTTTATGAGGAGCGTTATGCTGACCATGAGGAATTTGACCGAATCATGCGGGATGTGGCAGAAATCCTGGAATTGATGGAGCATGCCGAAGTTCGTCGTTTAATTACGGAGGACAAGGTTCGTCCGGATGGTCGGAAGGTTGATGAGATTCGCCCATTGGCTGCGGAAGTAGACTATTTGCCGCGGGTTCATGGCTCTGGTCTCTTTACCCGAGGACAAACCCAAGCCTTGTCTGTGTTGACTTTGGCGCCAATGGGGGAGACCCAAATTGTTGATGGGCTAGATCCGGAATACAAGAAACGCTTCCTCCACCATTACAATTTCCCACAATATTCTGTGGGGGAAACCGGTCGTTATGGAGCGCCAGGACGGCGTGAAATTGGACATGGTGCCTTGGGAGAGCGGGCTTTGGAGCAAGTTTTGCCAAGTGTTGAAGAATTCCCTTATGCCATCCGTTTGGTGGCAGAGGTCTTGGAATCTAATGGTTCTAGTTCTCAAGCTTCGATTACTGCTGGAACCTTGGCCTTGATGGCAGGTGGGGTACCGATTAAGGCTCCGGTTGCGGGAATTGCCATGGGCTTGATTTCGGACGGGACCAACTACACAGTCTTGACGGATATTCAAGGCTTGGAAGACCACTTTGGAGATATGGACTTTAAGGTGGCGGGAACACGTGAGGGAATCACAGCTCTGCAAATGGATATTAAGATTTCCGGAATTACTCCTGAAATTTTGGAAGAGGCCTTGGCGCAAGCCAAGAAGGCTCGTTTTGAAATTTTGGATGTGATTCAGGCAGCAATTCCTGAGGTTCGTCCAGAGTTGGCACCGACTGCACCTAAGATTGACACCATTCAAATCGATGTTGATAAGATCAAGATCGTGATTGGTAAGGGTGGGGAAACCATCGATAAGATTATTGCGGAAACTGGTGTCAAAATTGACATTGACGAAGATGGTTTGGTGTCGATTTTCTCTCCCGACCAAGCGGCGATCAACCGGACCAAGGAAATCATCGCTGGCTTGGTGCGTGAAGCCAAGGTGGATGAAGTCTTTACCGGCGTTAAGGTTACCCGCATTGAGAAATTTGGCGCTTTTGTCAACCTCTTTGATAAGACGGATGCCCTTGTTCATATTTCCGAAATGGCATGGAGTCGTGTTAATCGTGTCGAAGATATTCTCGAAGTGGGCGATGAAGTGGATGTTAAGGTTGTCAAGATTGATGATAAGGGTCGGGTGAATGCTTCGATGAAGGTTTTGTTCCCGAAACCTCAAGGAGTTGAATAGAAAGGATCGCTATGATCAAAATCTATAATACCCTTAGTCGGCAATTGGAAGAATTTCGTCCCCAGGTTGAGGGTCAGGTATCTATGTATGTCTGTGGTCCAACGGTTTATAACTACATTCATATTGGAAATGCGCGTCCAGTTGTGGCTTTTGATACTATTCGTCGCTATCTGACCTATCGTGGGTATGAGGTCACCTACATCTCTAACTTTACAGATGTTGATGATAAGATTATCAAGCGGGCACTTGAGGAGGGGATCAGTCCAGAAGCAGTTGCGGATAAGTACATTGCAGCTTATTTGGAGGATACCCAGGCCTTAGGAGTTCTTCCGGCAACCAAAAATCCACGGGTTATGGACTACATTCCGGAAATCATTGCCTTTATTCAGGATCTGATTGCTAAAGACATGGCCTATGAAAGCCAAGGAGATGTTTATTTCCGGGTTCGAAAATCAGTTGGTTATGGATGTTTGGCCAATAAATCCTTGGAGGATTTAGCCCAGGGAGCTAGTGGTCGGATCGGCTCAGAAGCCGAGCGCAAGGAAGATCCTCTGGATTTTGCCTTGTGGAAGGCTGCCAAGGACGGCGAGATTTATTGGGAGAGCCCTTGGGGAGCAGGTCGGCCAGGTTGGCATATTGAGTGTTCAGTCATGTCAACAGAACTGTTGGGAGCAACCCTAGACATCCACGGGGGAGGGAGTGACCTCGAGTTCCCCCACCATACCAATGAGATTGCCCAATCTGAGGCTAAGACAGGTCAGACCTTTGTCAACTACTGGATGCACAATGCCTTTATCACCATTGATGACGAGAAAATGTCCAAGTCACTAGGTAACTTCCGAACTGTACATGACCTGTTGCAGACCATTGATGGTTCCGTTCTACGGCTCTTCCTCAATAGCCAGCACTACCGGCGCCCAATTAACTTCAGTGACAAGGCGCTTTATGATGCTGAGGTCAATCTTAAGTACCTGAAAAACACCTACCTGGCTCCGCTGCAGGAAGATGTGGACACGAGCCGCCTGCAGGACTTTGTTCAAGCCTTTGAGGCAGCCATGGATGATGACTTTAATACAGCCAATGCCCTGACCGTGCTCTTTGATTTGGCCAAATGGATCAACTCTGGCCACTATACCCAGGCTGTCAAAGAGACCTTTGGTCAATTCCTAGAGATTTTTGGTTTGGTTTTCCAAGAAGAGATTTTGGATGAGGAAATTGAAAAGCTGATTGCTCAACGCCAAGAGGCGCGGGCAGCCAAAAATTTCCAAGAAGCCGATCGGATTCGGGACATTCTTGCCCAGCAAGGCATTCGCCTTCTGGATACCAAGGAGGGAGTGAGGTGGCAACGTGACTGATGTGCGTCTGATTAATGGGATTGCCTTAGCCTTTGATGGGGATGCCATCTATTCGGTTTATGTACGCCAATACTTGATTCTTCAGGGGCTGACCAAGCCCAACCGCTTGCACCATGTGGCGACCCACTATGTGTCAGCCAAGGCACAGGCGCAACTGGTTCAAGCGCTGTTAGATCAGAACTTACTGACCGAAGAAGAGGTGGGGATCTACAAACGGGGCCGAAATGCCAACAGTCATACCAAAGCCAAAAATACAGATGTGGTCACTTATCGCATGTCGACGGGTTTTGAAGCCCTACTGGGCTACCTCCACCTAACTGGTCAGATCGACCGATTGGAAGAGTTGATCCAGTGGTGTATTCAAACCGTCGAAGCAAATCCGTAAAAGGAGAAAACCTATGAATATTGAAGAAATTCTCGCTGGCGATTTCTCAAGTATCGCAGGAACTTGGGAAAATGATTATGAAGAACGCCTGGTTTTTGATGACAAAGGTTTGGTGTCAGAGACTTATCAAGTAACCTTGACAACGGCTTTGGCTGAAGGAGGCTTTCTGAGTACCCAGTTTGAGCCGATTCGTGCCTTGGTTGGTGGTGCTTTGATTCGCTTTATTCCAAGTGGAATCGATGCCTCTAATCCAGATACACAAGATCGTTCCAAACATTTCAAGGATCGCATTTGGCTCAGTCAAAGCAATGGTGACCTGGCTTTTGCGCGTGAATTTTATTATAAAATAGACTAAAGACTAGAGTAAGGAGGGGTTTGCCCCTCCTTACTCTGTAAAGGAAAGAGCAGATGAATCAAACAGATATCATTTACGGCCTCCATGCGGTGATGGAGGCCTTGGAAGCGGGCACGGGTAATAAACTGTATGTTCAGGAAGATTTGCGAGGCAAGAAGGTCGATGCAATCAAAGAGGTGGCCCGAGACCAGAAAGTGCCGATTTCTTGGACCAGTAAGAAAAAGCTGGATGAAATGACCCAAAAAGGGGTGCACCAAGGGCTAGTCTTACGGGTCTCCGCCTATGCCTACCAGACCTTAGAGGACGTGTTGGCTAAGGCTGAGGGCCAGGAGAATCCCTTGATCTTGATTCTGGATAGTCTGACAGATCCCCATAACTTGGGTTCAATCTTGCGTTCGGCAGATGCGCTTGGAGTGGCAGGAGTGGTGATTCCTAAGCATCGGGCAGTTGGAATCACCCCGGTTGTTGCCAAAATTGCAACCGGAGCTCTAGAGCATGTACCGGTGGCGCGGGTGACCAATCTCAGCCAAGCCTTGACCAAGCTCAAAGAAGCCGGCTTTTGGATTTTTGGAACGGACATGGATGGGACCCCTTCGCACCAGTGGAATACAACTGGTAAATTGGTCTTGATTATTGGTAATGAAGGCAAGGGGATTTCTCCCAATATTAAGAAGCAGGTTGATGAAATGATCACCATTCCGATGGACGGCCATGTCCAAAGTCTGAATGCCAGCGTCGCTGCTGCGATTCTTATGTACGAAGTACACCGGAAACGCCTATGAAAAAACAGATTTTATTGGTCGATGGCTACAATATGATTGCTTCTTGGGAAAGTACAAAAGGCTATTTCAAACGCAATCAGCTGGATGCTGCGCGAAATCTCTTACTCAATCGCCTCAGTAATTATGCAAGTTTTGAAGGACTGGAAATTACCTGTGTCTTTGATGCCCAGCATGTGCCTGGAATCCGCCAACGCTACGATGAATTTCAGGTTGTAGTGATTTTTACCGAGGAAGATGAGACAGCAGACTCCTACATTGAACGGCTAGCAGCCCAGCTTAATACGGGCCGCAATCAGGTCTCGGTCGCAACCAGCGACTTAAATGAGCAGTGGACGATTTTTGCTCAGGGAGCCCTGCGAGTGTCAGCGCGGGAGTTGGAAAAACGAACAGCGGTGGTCAAGAAGGACTTGGATAAATTTGTGGACCAGGTCGATATTCAAACACCCCGTTTACCTCCCTGGTCTGAGCAAAATATGCAGGCCCTACAGGAGCTTTTGGGAGAAGTGGAGAACTAGTTAGGAAAGGCTTGTTATCAGCCTATGCCAGTGATCTAGCAGCCATGACCCCAGCGGAGTTTAAACAAGCAATCCGGGCCAGTGAAGGGCGGATTGTGCTGGGCGAAACGGTTGTGACTGCAGCACCCTTGATTGATGGAGTCAGCAATGCAGAGATGATGGCTGCTTTTAGTTGTGACTTGCTGCTCTTAAATGGGTTGGACGTCTTTGCGCCAGAAATTGTTGATTTCTACGACTGTGCCAATCCGGTCGCAGAACTCAAATACCTAACAGGCCGGCCGATTGGCATCAACCTCGAACCAGTAGATTCCTCCCAGCCCCTGTTGGAAAATCGCGTTGAGCTAGCACCAGGACGGCAGGTCAGCCCTCAGAGCCTCGAGCAGGCTCAGAAGTTGGAAGTAGACTTTATCGTGCTGACAGGCAACCCCGCAACGGGTGTCTCGCTGGCAGCCATTTCAGAGGCTATTTCCCTGGCCAAGCAGTATTTCTCAGGCCTAGTCTTTGCAGGTAAGATGCACGGAGCCGGGCTAGGAGAGGCTGTAGTGGATGGTCCCGCCCTACTGGATTTTGTTCAGCAAGGGGCAGATGGAATCCTGGTTCCAGCAGTTGGCACAGTCCCAGGTGTCCGAGAAGAGCTTCTGGCTCCTCTGGTGAGCCAACTCAAAGCTCAGGGGGCCTTAGTTATGTCGACCATCATATTGGGGATGGCTTTTACGGCCGCATGCCTGATCCAGAAAATATTCTGGCCCTTTCCCTAGCGGTTCGGGGAAAAAGACACATCTATTTTAAGATGGGCCAGTCTGTTAGAAGATGAGTCCTTCTAATTTTTTAAAAAGTAAGGAAAATATCTTGACGACCCTCATTAGATTTGATAGTATGGAATACGGTATTGTTTACCCCATTTGAAAGGCCCCGGAACCTTCCAAATACCCCGTGGACCGGAACATCCACATGTAAACAAAAACGAGATTGAATATAGGAGAAATCATGAACAAAACTACATACATGGCTAAGCCAGGTGAAGTTGAACGCAAATGGTACGTTGTTGACGCAACTGATGTCCCACTTGGACGTCTTTCTGCAGTTGTTGCTTCTGTTCTTCGCGGTAAGAACAAACCAACTTTCACACCTCACACAGATACAGGTGACTTCGTTATCGTTATCAACGCTGAGAAAGTGAAATTGACTGGTAAAAAAGCAACAGACAAGATCTACTACACTCACTCATTGTACCCAGGTGGATTGAAATCGATCTCTGCTGGTGAGTTGCGTTCTAAAAACGCTGTTCGCTTGATTGAAAAATCCGTTAAAGGCATGCTTCCACACAACACACTTGGACGTGCTCAAGGTATGAAATTGAAAGTATTTGTTGGTAGCGAACACACTCATGCTGCTCAACAACCAGAAGTTCTTGACATCTCAGGACTTATCTAAGGAAAGGAGCAGATTAAACTATGGCACAAGCACAATATGCAGGTACTGGTCGTCGTAAAAACGCTGTAGCGCGTGTACGTTTGGTTCCAGGTACTGGTAAAATCACAGTTAACAAAAAAGATGTAGAAGAGTACATCCCACACGCTGATCTCCGTTTGGTTATCAACCAACCATTTGCAGTGACTGCAACTACTGGTTCTTACGATGTATTCGTAAACGTTAACGGCGGTGGTTACGCTGGACAAGCTGGAGCTATCCGTCATGGTATCGCTCGTGCGCTTCTTGAAGTAGACCCAGACTTCCGTCTAAGCTTGAAACGTGCAGGTCTCTTGACTCGTGACGCACGTATGGTTGAGCGTAAGAAACCAGGTCTTAAAAAAGCTCGTAAAGCGAGCCAGTTCTCAAAACGTTAATCAAAACGATACTATCAACGTTTCAAAGCACTTTGCAAAGTTTTCGCAAGGTGCTTTTTTGATGAAAAAAGGGTTCTATAATAAGTTGTGTGGAAAGTTCAAATTCCATACAGCTTTTTTTGTCATTCAGAGCACAAAAAAAGCAATTCCTGTTAAACTGATAAGTGAACAAAAAAACATCAGAATAGGAATTGCTTTATATGGATTATAATACTCAAAAATTACTCGGAATTCAAGACCTAGACATCACTTTCA
>NZ_JAOBSU010000068.1:0-10037 GCF_025447695.1 Streptococcus danieliae
AGGAGGGGAGGAAGGAAGATTGTCTTTATTCTATATTGTCAGTTTTCAGGGATTCCACACAACTTGACAAAGAACCAGAATTCATAGTAAGTGAGCCGAATAATGAGGAGGACATAGAAGAGGACAATGGCGACTCCCAAGAAGAGAGAGAAATAATTGGCCTTGGAGCGGCCTTCCTTACGGAGCAAAATGAAGCCGTTGTAAATCAGGAAGAAGCCACCGATTAAGACTAGGAGGGGAAGGACAATGAGGAGGAGGCCGGAGAAGATCTGGTTGAGCAGCTCTAGACCTAGATCATAACTGAGTTGGGCTAGATAGAGATAGCCGAAGATGAGAAAAATCATCATGACGATGGGATTGAGCAAACTGCGATTGTCCCGGAAAAAGGACCAGACCAGCAGAAAACCCCAACAAAGCGGGTTTGGGATGGTAAAAATGGTCAGGAAGAAAAAAGGCAACATGTGCCAGACCGAAATCTGCGGCTGCTCGGGCCGCCAAACAAACCACAAGAGCAGGAGCGAGTAGGCCAGTCCCAAAGGCCAGGTCGGAAAAAAGACCTGGATTAGACCTGTTAGGCCTAGGAGGAGAGAGTTATACTTGGCAGCTGGTCGGCTGTAATGGAGCCAGGCAAATAGCCCAGCTGAAATCCAGCCGGCAATCAGAAAATAGAGTGGATTCATGACATTTCCTTTAGTAATTTTTCTCAATTATATCACGAAAACAGAGGACGAGACTTACAATCTTGAAAGAGGGGAGCTACTTGCTCATGTAAAAAAGAGGTTGGGATAAAGATCCCGAACCTCGAAGAGCTGATTTATACTCATTGAAATTCAAAATCTGACCTTGTCAAGTCTCCTTGGTGAACCTCAGTTTAACCTAACTTCGCTTTCACGTTTTTGGGCTCAGGTTGAAGTTCCTCGCTTTCCTAGTCATTCTTTTGAATTTCTGCGAGTATTCTGATTTTGATTTTCATTAGGGATTAATACTCTGTTCGTTTATAAAAGTGAAGGGAAGAACTGTAGAAGAGGCTGGCATAAAGGAGAGTGACCAGTAGGGTCAGCAACAGGCAGGAGATGAAGGAGAGGTCGTCTAAGAGTGTCACATAGCCGTTGGGAAAGAGATAGCGAAGACGATTAAGCAAGGGGGCAATATAGGAGAGGAGGGAAAACAGGGTGCTCATCAGCATGGTAAAACCGCTGGATAGTCGGATGGATAAGGCGCTAGCGAGAAGAATGGATAGGAAAAGCATACCTCCCACTCCTAGGCTGTTTAAGATAGCTTCTTGGAGGTCAGGAAGGACTGGTGTTAGGAAGTCACCAGAAGCGACGCCTTGCTGGGTGAGATGGAAATAGTAGGTAATTAGACTGCTGATAAAGGTCAGACCCATATAGACGAGTTGCAAAAGAATCAAGGAACCTAGTTTGGCATTTAAGATTGTTTTTCGTTGGCGATCCTTGTATAGATAGAGGATGCCCTGATTTATTTCTTCTCGGAAGAGCTGAATCGCTAGATAGATAAAAACTAGAGTCGGTAAAAAGAGCCCGTTCTGAGTAACTAGGACGGCACTAAAAAATTCAACGAAGCTAATCCCTCCACCGCTAGCAGTTAGCTGCATGAAGTTAGTATCAAAGAGACTCACAGGTAATAGAATTAGAGGAAAGAGACTAAAAGCTAAGATGATACGTGCTTCTTTTTTCTGAATCAAAGCTTTGAAAAAAGGAAGGGTTAGATAGTTCATAGTTAGTCCTCCACAAATAAGGTTTCAAGATGGTCTCGTTTAGAGAGAACACCCTTGATTAACTTGGCTTGAGCTAGTAGTTGAAAGATTTGATTTCGTTCTGAGAGCAAGATGTCAGTCGGAATCTCTACTATCTGGTCGCTGCTTGAGCGAGCTCCCAAATTTGCAAGCTGTTGAGCCAACTCAGTTTCCTGGATCGGCAACGCGAGTTCGATCAGTATGGTTTTCTGTTCAGCAGGAGTAGCTTCGGAAATCTGCCCCCTGTCAATGAATAAGAAGCGTTGGCATAGCTCCTCCAATTCAGAGAGCTGGTGACTAGAGACTAACATGGCGGTTTTCTTGGTCTGGGCCCAATTCTTCAAAATTTGGAGGAGGTGTTGAACCCCAATTGGGTCTAAACCAACAAAGGGCTCGTCTAGTAAAATAAAACTCGGTTCTGTAATCAGGGCTAGGGCTAAGGCTGTTCGCTGCTTCATCCCAAAGGAAAAATCTTTTGGTTTTCGATAGCGGGCATCCCAGAGACCGACTAATTCTAAAATGCTTTTGATGTTGTTGGAGTAGTGTTCCTTTTGATGAATTTTTAAAAAGAGTTGGAGATTTTCTAAAACGCTGATTTGTGGAAAAAAAACAGGATCAATCATGATTCCAAAATCCTCTAGCATGTCTTCCTCCGCATAAAGGTTCTGATCCTGAAATAGAATTTCGCCTTGAGTTGGAAACTGTGATTTGGCAATACATTTGAGTAAGGTGCTTTTTCCAGATCCATTTTTGCCCACGAGACCGACAATCTCTCCCTGGTCAATCGTAAATGAAGCATCCTTTAGGGAATAAAAATCGTTTCCTGCATATTTTTTACTTAAATGCTTTACTTCGAGAAATGCCATGGTTGGTCTCCTTTCTGAGGATTAACAGTTGGAAGAGGTAAGCAGTGGCTAGATATAAGAGACTGACAAAAATGATTTGCGAGGGTTCTAAAAGACTAGAGGTAATCTCTATTGATAAATCTTCTTGGCTAATTGTGTTGTTACGGATAAATGTTTCCCAGAATCCTAGATAGTTTACCAAAAGTCCCAGAAGTAGATAGTTAACTAAAGAAATTACGGGTAAGATAATAGACCAATAAGATTTTTGATGAGTATACCTAGATAATAAGTACAGAAATATAGCATTGAAGATCGGTGGAGATCCGTATATTAATAATGCGAGTTCTAAGATACCCAGATATGGCATGGAAACAGTAGAAATAATTAATATTCCTAGGTGAATGAGTGTGTTATATGCTATGAGTTTTTTCATAAGAATCTCCTATCCAAATAAGTAGCCAACTAGAAGATTATGAGACCAATGGAAGCCTATGGAAGCTTGTATTCCAAATCTATCAGCAATGTAGTAAAGAATAAAACTTGCAGGTAGTTTAACAATAGCATTGACAAATAAGTTACCATTCAAGTGTAAAACAAAAGCAAATAGTAGAGAACCTAAGAATATCGATTGTTTTTTTGAAAAAGATTGTAATAAGATACTTAAGATATACATTCTAAATAAGATCTCTTCGCCTAGTGCAATAAAAAAAGAATGTATTACCTCACCTGAATGTAGAAAATAGAGAGATAGGCATGTGATTAGTATAAATAATATAAAAGTTGTTTTTCTAGATAATTTTGAATATTCTATTTTAATATCTAAAAATCTGATGAGCAAATAAGGAAGGATTATAAAACCTATTAAAATTAGCAGGATTTTCATAATAGTAGCTAGTACTATACTATAATGGATTAGAAAGTAGATAGAAAAACCTAAGCCACTAAATACTGCAGCAATTACAATCATTGCAAGTGAGAGAACTATGGAATCAATTTGACTAAATCTTTTATTCATAAATTCACCTAAAAAAAGCAGTTGAGTAAAGAGGCCACCTTCACTCAACTGCCAAATTAAAAGATAGTAAATTTAGTACTGATATTTAGTTTAAGCTATCTTACCAATACCATTTTTTACCACGATATCCCAATTTAGCGAAACCAACATTAATTTCAAAGCGAGTGAAGAGTTTTTTTAAGAAATTCATAAGTGATTCCTCCTTAAATTTTTGTAATAAGTTAACTTACTAAATAAATTATAGCACGCCGCAAATAAAATGTCAACGCTTTCACAAGAGGTTTTTAGAATTCTAAATGAAAGTATGTGGAGATAGATTAGTATTGTTTTTATTAAATATGGAAGGGATTAATCGAAGTTTTGAACTAGTTTTTGATAGACGGAGCAATTCTTCAATAAAATTTCGTGTTTTCCACTATCTACAACTTTCCCTTCTTTGTTAAGCACTAAGATATAGTCAGCGGATTTAATTGTATTGAGGCGATGGGCTATAGTAATTCTTGTTTTTCCTTTTGTAAGAGTGTCAATTCCACGGTTGGTAATAGTCTCTGTAACTGAATCTAGACTTGATGTAGGTTCATCAATTAGGTAGATTGCACTATTTCTTAATAGAGCACGTGCGATGTTGAATCTTTGTTTTTGTCCCTCAGATAGACCGAGCCCCTGACTGGAAATTTTGGTTTCTAAGCCTTTTTCAAGTTTTAGTATCAAGCTATCTAGTTGGAGAGTTTTTAAAACAAATGATAGGTGTTCCTCAGTAATATCTTTATTCTTTCCATAGCATAGGTTTTCTTTAATAGTTCCGTTAAATAATGTGTTTTCTTGAGGTACGTAAGCTATAAAAGAGCGTAGTTGAGTTACAGATAAGTCTTGCAGATCTTGATTTCCGATGGTAATTCTACCTTCATAATTATTGTAATATTTTAATAGCAGAGCGAATATGGTAGATTTTCCAGCTCCACTTGGTCCAACAATTGCGAAATGTTTACCGCTAGGAATTGTTAAGTTTATATTAGTAAGAATTGGTCTGGTGTTGTAGGAGAAATTTAGATCATGAAATTTGATGTCAAAATTCTGTAATTTTTGTGAACAATCAGTAATCTCTTCTTTTGGAAGTTCTAATAGTTCAGCTACACGATTTGAAACACTTTTAAATTCGGCCCATTCAGTTGCTACTGTCAGTAGATCAGTTACAGGTTCAATCAGTTGAAATATATACATAATGAATGATAGGAGGATTCCGATGGTTATTACTCCAAGTTTTACTTGCCAACCTGCAATGATAATAACAATAAAAATAAAGCTCATTATTAAACTATTCAAACCAGCTTCTCGTATTCCAGATATTAGAACTATATTTCTATAGCTTGAAAGTAGTTTATTAAATAATTGATTTGACCTGACTTCTTCCTCATGTTCACCAAGAAATGCTTTTATAAGTTTGATCGAGTGAAGTCGATGACTGATGGTGTTTGAAATCTCACCTTGAGTTTCTTGAATTTTAAAATAGTATTTTTCAAGTTTATGATTTATAACACTTGTAAGTATCAAGAGGATAGGCAGAATAGAGATGCTTAATAGTGTCATTGGCAAACTGATTTTAATTAGAAAATAGAGTGAGCCAATTATCATAATAAAATTTTTAAAAATACTTGGAATAGAAAAAGTTAGAAAACGTAAAATAACAGACATATCATTAGTAAAACGACTAGCTAGATCTCCAGGTTTAAATTCATTAAGTTGAGAAAGGTTACTTTTCAATATAAATGAATACACTTGTTTTTGGATTTTGTTAACACTATTACCTCCAGCGGAAAAAATAATGAATGATGCAACGGTTTGTAGAAAATATATTGAAATAAATATTAAAAGAAATGTGACTATCTCAGTTGGTTTGTTTAATATAGTATCTATGAAATTATTATCCAGAATTTTACCAATAAGGGTTGGTATTAATAAAGCCAATAGACTACTTCCCAGGCTGAGAATAATGCCAAATAGGAAAAGTTTCTTGTTTACACTTTTTATCAGTAATTTAATGAATATTTTCTTCATAAATATCATTCCACCTTTCTATAGATTTAGGTACTGAGGCTGAAAAAATTTTTGTGAAGTATTGAAGATACTTAGAATTAATTGATTTTAACGTGTATGCTTTTATATGATAAATAGCATAGAGGATATTTTTGTAAACGCTTTCCATAAAGGTAACATATTTTCATCTATAAATCAATATATAATGATGTCTATCAATAGTAGATAGCTTATCGTAAGTATTCAATTGAAGTCTTTGTGTGGAAAGTAGTTTGTAAATGACTTTCAGTAGTTTATGATTACAGGTAATGATGGTTTTCATCTTACTTCCCCTTTGGAGAAGCTCGTTTATAGAATGATGAAAAGTAGTTACTCTGTATCGATGCACTAGTTACTACGACAAGTTGTCTCGTTTTGGTTCTTTTTACATAGGAATAAGATATTTTCAATTTAACAACTTAAAAGTATTTACAATCAATAACTTTTGAGTTATAATTTTTATTAGAAAGAGGTACTACTAGTGCATAATATCTATTTTTACAAGGATAAAAATGGCAATGAGCCTGTTTTAGATTATATGCGAGAACTTGCCAGTAAAAACGGGAAAGATAGTAGAATCAAACTCAATAAAATCAATGATTATATTGAGTTACTCAGTCAACATGGAACACGTGCAGGCGAGCCTTATATGAAGCATTTAGAAGCTGAAATTTGGGAGCTAAGACCACTAAGAGATAGAATTTTATTTGTTGCATGGATTGATGGTAGCTTTGTTTTACTCCATCATTTCATGAAAAAGACACAGAAAACACCTAAAAGAGAAATTGAACAAGCTAAACGTGAGCTAGCAGACTTAAAAGAAAGAGGTTTAGACAATGAAAAATAGTGCAATCGGTAGTAACTGGAAAGATGTTAGATCTGAGTTATTCAGCAAAGAAGAAATTTTAGAGAGTGATATGCGCGTGGCTATCATGAGTGAGCTTATTCAGGCTAGAAATGAAAAGGGGATTAGTCAGAAGAAATTAGAGGAGCTTAGCGGCGTTAGTCAGCCGGTTATAGCTCGAATGGAGACAGGGAAAACAAGCCCACAGCTTGATACCGTGTTGAAAGTTTTGGCAAGTCTTGGTAAGACCTTGGCTGTTGTGCCGTTAGAGCATGAGCAAGTATAGGAATGTAAAGCGATATTTTTGATTGCAGAAAGCTGTACTAGCTGTGGCTTTAGGAGGAGTTGAGCAATGATAGACTGATGGAGCCAAGGCTGCCTTAAGTAGCTTTGGCGGCCGTAAAAAGCATGATTCAGGAGCCTCGTGGTCAAGCATTGGCAGAATATTGAGGCTGGGACAAAAGTCTAGCCTCTATCTAATTGTAGATAGCTTATCGAAAGTATTCCATTAAAATCTTTGAAATCGAAAAACCACACGGTCATCCTCCCATCTTGCTTGGTTTCAAAATGGTTATGACAGTGTGGTTTTATTCAGGATCTATTCTTGTCTTACAACTCATCCAAGGCTTGGATGGCTGTTTGGTAGTCAGGTTCTTGGTGGACGTCTTCTAGGTATTCCAGGTAACGAACAGTGTTGCTTTCATCGAGGATGAGCACGGAACGGGAGAGGATGTGCCATTCTTCCATGAGGAGACCGTAGGCTTTTCCGAAGCTATTGTCAAAGTAGTCGGAGAGCATGATTGCCTTGTCTAGGCCTTCAACACCACACCAGCGCGCTTGGGCAAAGGGGGTGTCGATGGAGATGGTCATGATGACGGTATCTTCACGGCCAGCGAGGTTGGCATTGAATTGGCGTGTTTGAGTTGAGCAGACACCGGTGTCAATAGATGGCACGATGCTGAGAACTTTTTTCTTGCCAGGGAAATCACTGAGGCTGACTTTTTCTAGGTCCTTGTTGAGGAGGGTGAAGTCAGGGGCGATATCTCCGATTTGGAGACGGTTACCGATAAGATGGACTTCTTGTCCGAGAAATTGTGGCATAAGAAACTCCTTTCATTTCTTTCATTCTATCCTAAATGTGGTAAAAATGCTTAATAGGTGTTTTGGAAAAAGAAAAGAGGGAACAGGCTAAAAGTTGGGGGTGAAATCGGGGGAATCGGAAATATCCCCTTTTATCAAGTTTTTTTATGGTATGATAGTAGGAAAAGAATGGAGGTTCGTTATGGTACGTCTACAGGATGATTTTTATGATGCAATCAATGGGGAGTGGGCGGCTACGGCTGTGATCCCTGAGGACAAGGCGCGGACAGGTTCTTTTGTGGATCTGGCCGATGGGATTGAGGACTTGTTCTTGAAGCAAACGGATCAATGGTTGGCAAGCGATGATCTGCCAGCAGATGCGGTGTTGCAAGAGTTTGTGGCCTTCCATCGCTTGGCCGCGGATTATGACCAACGGGATGCGGATGGGGTAGCGCCTGTCTTGCCGCTGCTAGAAACTTACAAGAATTTGACTTCTTATGAAGATTACTGCCAGCGCGTGGCGGAGTTTGAGCTGGCGGGGACTCCGAATTTCTTCCCCTTCGGTGTCGCTCCTGACTTTATGAATGCTCGGATTAATGTCTTGTGGGCGGACGCTCCGGGAACCATCCTACCGGATACCTCTTATTATGCGGATGACCATCCTCAGAAGGAAGAATTGTTGGCTCTTTGGCGTTCTTCGATGGAAGACTTATTGGCTAAATTTCCTTTTAGCGAGGAAGAAGTGGCGGACTTGTTAGACAAGCGGTTGGAATTGGACCGTCGCATTGCCAGTGTTGTCCTATCCCAGGAAGAGTCTTCAGAGTATGCAAAACTGTACCATCCTTACCAGTGGGAGGACTTTAAAAAGCTAGTTCCAGGTCTTCCTCTGGGAGCAATTTTCCAAGACATTTTAGGACAGGAGCCGGACCAGGTGATTGTGCCGGAAGAGCGTTTCTGGCAAGCTTCTGAGCTTTTCTACTCAGAGGAAGCTTGGCCTTACTTGAAGGCAACCTTGATTTTGGGTGTGATTGGGCAAGCGGATGCTTACTTGACAGATGAAATCCGGGTGCTTTCAGGAGCCTATAGTCGGGCCTTGTCTGGAACGCCGCTGCCAATGAATGCCAAGAAGGCGGCCTATTACCTGGCGCAAGGGCCTTTTAGTCAGGCTCTGGGCCTCTGGTATGCGGAGCACTATTTCTCTCCAGAAGCCAAGGCCGATGTTGAAGCCAAGATTGAGCGGATGATTGCAGTTTATAAGAACAGGCTAGAAAGCAATGACTGGTTGAGTCCTGAAACCCGTGATAAGGCCATTGTCAAACTCAACAGCATTCGCCCTTACATCGGTTATCCCGAAGAGCTCCCAGCCCGCTACTATCAGAAGAAGGTGGATCCAGCCCTTTCCCTCTTTGAAAATGCCCAGGCTCTTGGTCGCCTAGAAATTGCCCACGCTTGGTCCAAGTGGAACCAGGAAGTGGATGACAAGGAGTGGGGGATGCCAGCCCACATGGTTAACGCCTACTACAATCCACAGAAAAACCTGATTGTTTTCCCGGCGGCCATCCTTCAAGCACCTTTCTACAGCCTTGAAGCTAGCTCTTCCGCTAACTATGGCGGAATTGGAGCCGTGATTGCCCATGAAATTTCCCATGCCTTCGATACCAATGGAGCCTCTTTCGATGAAAACGGCAGCCTCAACAATTGGTGGACCCAAGCCGATTATGATTCCTTCCAAGAAAAAACACAAAAAGTGGTCAACCTCTTTGAAGGCCAGGATTCCTATGGCGCAAAAGTGAATGGTAAGTTAACCGTGTCGGAAAACGTCGCGGATCTAGGCGGACTCTCAGCAGCCCTCGAAGCAGCCAAACAGGACCCCGACTACTCTGCTACAGCCTTCTTTGAAAACCACGCCCTCATCTGGCGTATGAAAGGCCGCGAGGAATTCATGCAAATGATGGCCGCCGTAGACGTCCACGCACCCGCCAAACTCCGGGTCAACCTCCAGCTACCAAACTTTGAAGACTTCCACCAAACCTTCCAAGTCACAGAAGCAGACGGCATGTGGCGCCAACCCGAAGACCGGATTGAGATTTGGTAAACAGTGAACTGACTACAGGCTGATTGAATGAAGGCGAAAAGCCATGAAAAATGCCAAAGACAGTAGCCTCCGTAGGTTACAGAGTGCCTTTCTCGCCATCGTGTCACTGGGCATACTAGCGCTTGTCTTGGGGCAAGCAAAACCACTGGCCTCGACTATCTTGGTAGCGATGATTATTCTCGTGGAAGCTACAAACCTTATCCAGCTGCGAAAGCTAGCCAACGAGGCAGATCAATCGTGATAAATTAGTAGTGGGCACCTCTAAAAACTCATACTTATTGTCGCCTTATTTCAAATAAGTAGGTATTCCTATTTGGTAGTGCGGACGT
>NZ_JAOBSU010000069.1:0-10013 GCF_025447695.1 Streptococcus danieliae
CACGTCCGCACTACCAAATAGGAATACCTACTTATTTGAAATAAGGCGACAATAAGTATGAGTTTTTAGAGGTGCCCTGATGTTCCTCTGGTGTCAGATTGGTTAGGTACTGCTGGACTTTTTCTTCGAATTTCGGATCTATGTCATCAGAATCATTATTTGACACTCTACGGAAAGGACGGTTGGGAACTAGATTTTCGCTTGTGGAAAGTTTTGTATCTGTATCCCTATCAGCAGTCTTCTCTATGTCCTTATCAGGATTTGTTCCTATTGCAGTCTCCGTAACGAATTCAACTTCATTTGATTGGGGAACTGTTTGAATTTCCAAGCTAGTTGTTGTATTGTTTTCGACGCTTTTCGGTGCTTCTTGGGGTGAGCTAGGCGGAGCCGTGTAAGGATTGGCTTCCGGAATCTGGAAGTCCGTAAAATCCTCCTTAGAAATTTCGAAATTTTCGAATTGGAGTTTCACCTCAGCGGTATTTGTTTTCTCATCTGCCTTCACTTTTCCTTCATGAAAATCAGGATTGGCGAGTACCAATAAGATATTGGAGAGTAGCAATGTACGATAAAGATATTTTCTTCTCATAAGAACCTCCCTATGAAGACCAAGAGACAATAACGTTTCACAAAAACGAAAACGCTATCAAAATATTATATATTTATTCTAACAAAGATGGAATGGAGAATCAAATAATAATATAGAAATTATTTACTTAGATAGATTAGGTGTTGCGTCATTAATCTAGGATTCCTTTTCCAACCTGCTCCAAGGCTTGCTTCTTTGAGGTCTGTGCTATAATTGTGTTATGGAAAATAAGAAAAAATTACTATTAATTGATGGGTCCTCTGTGGCTTTTCGGGCTTTTTTTGCCCTTTATCAGCAACTGGATCGCTTTAAGGCACCGTCTGGTTTGCATACCAATGCGATTTATGGGTTCCAGTTGATGTTGACCCACCTGTTGGAGCGGGTTC
This sequence comes from Streptococcus danieliae, assembly GCF_025447695.1. Lineage (NCBI taxonomy): Bacteria > Bacillati > Bacillota > Bacilli > Lactobacillales > Streptococcaceae > Streptococcus > Streptococcus danieliae. Next base: position 973 of record NZ_JAOBSU010000069.1, read on the forward strand.
ACCCTAGTCATATCTTGGTTGCTTTTGATGCGGGCAAGACGACCTTTCGGACGGAGATGTTTGCGGACTATAAGGGGGGGCGGGCCAAGACGCCGGATGAGTTCCGGGAGCAGTTCCCCTTTATTCGGCAGCTTTTGGAGGTTCAAGGGATTCGCCATTATGAATTGGAAAATTATGAGGCGGATGATATTATCGGAACCTTGGATAAACTAGCCGAGGCTCAAGAGTTTGATGTAACCATTGTTTCGGGTGACAAGGACTTGATTCAATTGACTGATGCCAATACGGTTGTTGAAATTTCGAAAAAAGGGGTAGCGGAATTTGAAGCCTACACCCCGGCTTATCTGATGGAGAAAATGGGGATTACTCCTGCCCAGTTCATTGATTTAAAGGCCTTGATGGGGGATAAATCTGATAATATCCCTGGCGTGACCAAGATTGGGGAGAAGACCGGTCTGAAACTCTTGGCAGAATACGGGTCCTTGGAAGGCATTTATGAAAATCTGGATGGGATGAAGCAGTCCAAAATGAAGGAAAATCTGATCAATGATCGGGACCAGGCCTTCTTGTCCAAGACCTTGGCGACCATCAACACCCAGTCCCCAATTGCGATTGGTTTGGAAGATTTAGCCTACCAGGGGCCGGATGTCCCAGCCCTAGGTCAATTCTATGAGGATATGGGCTTTTTGCAATTGAAGCAGCAGTTGGATCAGGCGGCTGTCGGTGCGACACCGGTGGAGCATGCGGCTTATCAGGTGGTTACAGAGCCGACAGCGGGAATGTTTGGTCCAGAAACCTTCCTGCATTTGGAGTTGTTGGGAGAGAATTACCATACCGAACCTTTGCGGGGTGTGGTCTGGGGGACAAAAGACCAGATTTATGTGGGGGAGTCTCCAGCTATTTTGGAGAGTCCGGTTTTCCAAGCCTTTTTGGAGCAGACGCCTTTGTATGTCTATGATTTTAAAAAGGTTCAGGTCTTGTTAGCCCCTTATGGGTTGGACTTGCCTGTACCGGCTTTCGATAGTCGTTTGGCCAAGTATCTTTTGTCTACGGTTGAAGACAACCAGATTTCAACGATTGCTCGTTTGTATGGAAGTCGGTCTTTGGTTGAGGATGAGGTGATCTATGGCAAGGGTGTCAAACGGGCAATTCCGGAGGAAGAGGTCTTTTTCCAACACCTGGCTGATAAGCTAGCCGTTTTGGTGGAAACACAGGAGTCCCTCCAAAGCCAATTGGTGGAGCAGGAGCAATGGCCGCTCTTGGTCGACATGGAGCAGCCCCTAGCCAAGGTTTTATCTAAAATGGAATTGGCGGGGATTCAGGTTCAACGTGAAACATTGGTGGACATGCAGGCTGAGAATCAGGCGGTTATTGAGGGCTTGACGCAGGAGATCTACGACTTGGCGGGCGAGGAGTTTAATATCAATTCGCCGAAACAGCTGGGGATCATCTTGTTTGAGAAAATGGGCTTGCCTTTGGAATACACCAAGAAAACCAAGACGGGCTACTCAACTGCCGTGGATGTCTTGGAGCGTTTGGCTCCGATTGCGCCGATCGTGGCTAAGATTCTCGACTATCGGCAAATTACCAAGTTGCAGTCTACCTATGTCATGGGCTTGCAGGAGGCCATCGCAGAGGATGGCAAGATCCATACCCGCTATGTTCAGGATTTGACGCAGACGGGTCGGCTTTCAAGTACGGATCCCAACCTGCAAAATATCCCGATTCGCTTGGAGCAGGGCCGTTTGATTCGGAAGGTCTTCGTTCCGTCCTTTGAGGATGCGGTGTTGATGAGTTCGGACTATTCGCAGATTGAATTGCGGGTACTGGCCCATATTTCTCAGGATGAGCACTTGATTCAGGCCTTTAAAGATGGACTGGATATCCATAGTTCGACAGCCATGCGGGTCTTTGGCCGGGCCTCCGCAGCAGAGGTGACTGATCTGGATCGCCGCAATGCCAAGGCGGTTAACTTTGGGGTGGTTTATGGCATCTCTGATTTTGGTTTAGCCAATAACCTAGGCATCACCCGAGCCGAAGCCAAGGACTACATTGAGACCTACTTTGAACGCTATCCAGGCATTAAGAATTATATGGATCGGATTGTCCGTGAGGCGCGTGACCAAGGATATGTGGAAACCATCTTCCACCGCCGTCGCGCTTTGCCAGATATCCATGCTCGGAATTTTCAAGTCCGTTCCTTTGCGGAACGAACCGCCATCAACTCCCCAATCCAAGGATCAGCCGCTGATATCCTCAAAATCGCCATGATCAACCTGGACCGAGCCTTGGAAGAAGGCAACTACACCAGCCGCATGCTCCTCCAAGTACACGACGAAATCGTCCTCGAAGTCCCCAACTCAGAAGAAGAAGCCATCACCACCCTCCTCAAAGAAGTCATGGAAAACGCCATCCAACTCGCCGTCCCCCTCGTCGCCGACGGCAACAAAGGAAAAACCTGGTATGAAGCGAAGTAATCAAAAAGTCCAGTGGACTTTTTGATCCCGAGCCTAAAAATAGGGGAGCGAGGCCTAGAACTTGGACTTTGAAATCGGAGGGTCAGGTCTTAGAACCCAAGCTTTAAAATAGGGAGGTAGAGAATGCCGCGAAAAACCATTGATCAGATGAGCTGGATGGGGATTTATCAAGCTTATCTGAATAAAGTAGAGCGCAAAGCGAGAACGCAAGATGAGTTGGATCAGGTGTTAACCTGGCTAACCGGTTATAGTCCTGAGCAAGTCCAGCAGGGACCTGAAACTCGAACCGTAGCTGATTTTTACAACCAATGTCCTGCCTGGAATCCAGCGGCAACTGGTGTTACGGGGACCATTTGTGGGGTTAAGATTCAAGAATTAACCGATCCTTTGATGAAACAAATTCGCATTACCGATAAGCTGGTGGACGAGCTGGCTAAAGGCCGTCCTCTAGAGAAAATACGGAGGTCTTAAGATGCTTGTAAGAGATTCTACTGGGCTCAAAAAAATCCTGGAGGAAAGCAAAATCATCGCAGTTGTTGGACTTTCTCCACGAGAAGAGGCTACTAGCCATCGGGTGGCCCGATACCTGCAAGATCAGGGTTACCGCATTGTGCCAGTCAACCCACGGGCTGTGGATCAGAAGATTCTGGGGGAACAGGTTTATCCAAGTTTGGAAAGTATTCCCTTCCCTGTTGATATTGTGGATGTATTTCGTCGCAGTGAGTTTTTACCGGCTGTTGCTGCAGACTTTTTACAAGCTGAAGCTAAGGTTTTTTGGGCTCAACAGGGCTTGTTTAGTCAAGAAGCCTTGGATCTGCTGACCCAGGCTGGGATCCAGGAAATCGTGATGGATCGCTGTATTAAAGTAGATCACCAGTTACTGGTGGATCCTCACGCTTTCTGAGTAGAGGTTGTGAGTTGCCTATCCTAAAATATGTAAAAAGACTCTCGGATTAAATTCGAGAGTCTTTTGAAATTAAATGAGTGTTAGGCTTCTTTGTTGGCGAGTTGTGGAGCGAGGCCAAGTTCAGCAGAGAGCATCCAGATAGTTTTTTCGAAGTCACCTTTGGCATCTGCGAAGAGACCGTTGGTCACATCGTCTCCTTCTTCGTCAGTCACATCTAGTCCTGCTTGGAAAAGTTCAGTCAGATAGCTGAAGATGTCGATCACACGTGCAAGGCTTTCTTCAACAGATTTGAATTGACCTGGAAGTTCTTCGATTTTAGAGTGTTGTAGAAATTCAGTTAGGGTTGAGTAAGGTTGGCCACCGAGAGTGATGAGGCGCTCACTCATTTCATCCAAGGTACCATCGATAGCGTCCATGTATTTGTCCATTTTTGGATGCCAAACCATGAAACCAGCTCCACGCATATACCAGTGGAGCTGGTGGAGAGCGATGCGAGCAGTGTAGAGGTCAGCGACGGTTTGGTTTAGGACAGAAATAGTGTTGTTCATAAGAAGTTCTCCTTTTTGTTTTTCTAAATAAATTATAATCATTCTAAATAACGGAGTCAAGCAATTATCAGTGTCTGAAAAAAGTTGCACGATTCTAATTTTCAGACAATTTAAGTGAAGCTGGATACAAGGAAATCGATTGTGACAAGGGAGGGGCTTTTTGCTACAATAGGGGTCAGAACTAGGACTGTTTTTCCTAGGAAGGAGAAAAAATGAAAGATTCACCGATTCAGTATCGTCTGATTAAAAAAGAGAAACATACGGGAGCCCGGTTAGGGGAAATTATCACCCCTCACGGGACCTTCCCAACCCCCATGTTTATGCCAGTAGGAACCTTGGCTACCGTTAAGACCATGTCGCCAGAGGAGTTAAAAGAGATGGGTTCAGGAATTATCCTATCCAACACCTATCACTTATGGCTCCGTCCGGGAGATGAGTTGATCGCCAGAGCTGGTGGCCTGCACAAGTTTATGAATTGGGACCAACCCATTCTGACAGATTCAGGTGGTTTCCAAGTCTATTCCCTGGCAGATTCACGGAATATCACAGAGGAAGGGGTCACCTTCAAGAACCATTTGAATGGAGCTAAGATGTTCCTATCACCGGAAAAGGCGATTTCGATCCAGAACAATTTGGGCTCAGACATCATGATGAGTTTTGATGAATGTCCCCAGTTCTACCAGCCTTACGACTATGTTAAGAAATCGATTGAGCGGACCAGTCGTTGGGCAGAGCGGGGGCTTAAGGCCCATCAAAACCCAGATCGCCAAGGTTTGTTTGGAATTGTCCAGGGGGCAGGGTTCGAGGACCTTCGCCGTCAGTCTGCAGCTGACCTGGTGGCGATGGACTTCCCCGGTTATTCCGTGGGCGGCTTAGCGGTTGGTGAGACCCATGAGGAAATGAACGCGGTGCTGGACTTCACGACTCCCCTTTTACCAGAAAATAAACCTCGTTATCTAATGGGAGTTGGCGCACCGGATAGTTTGATTGATGGGGTTATTCGTGGAATCGATATGTTTGACTGCGTACTGCCAACGCGGATTGCACGGAACGGAACCTGTATGACCAGCCAGGGTCGTTTGGTGGTCAAGAATGCCCAGTATGCGGAAGACTTTGGTCCACTGGATCCGAACTGTGGTTGCTACACCTGTCAGAATTATAGTCGGGCTTATCTCCGGCACCTGCTCAAGGCGGATGAGACCTTCGGAATGCGCTTGACTAGCTACCACAATCTCTACTTCTTGATTGATTTGATGCGAAAGGTTCGCCAGGCAATTCTGGATGACAATCTCTTGGAATTCCGCCATGATTTTGTGGAGCAGTATGGTTATAACCGTTCTAGTCGGAATTTTTAATTGTAAAAAAAAACCAGGTTCCGAGTAGCCTGGTTTTTGCTCTATTTGGAATGTATCTGTATTTACGATATAATGGTAAAAAAGGAAATGTTTAGTTATACTTATTTACTTTCAAAATCTGACTTTAGTTAAACCTTCGTCGGTTTTCCTCGTCATTTTTTGTCTTATTCGAGTAGTATGATTTTAAAGATATATTAGGAGTTATTATGCGGATACGCTGGTTTTCATGCGTGCGGGTCTTAGGCTTGTTGTGGGTTTTACTATACCATTTTTACCCTAAGTATTTCCCAGGTGGTTTTGTTGGAGTGGATGTCTTTTTCACCTTCTCAGGCTTTCTGATTACCGCTTTGATGATTGATGAAGTAGACCGAACAGGTCAGGTGGATATGCAGGCCTTTCTGCGGCGGCGTTTGTATCGGATTGTGCCGCCGGTTGTGCTGATGCTTTTGGTGGCCCTGCCCTTGACCTGGTTGGTTCGTCTAGAATATGTAGCAGATCTCCCAACGCAAGTCGCAGGAGTTTTGGGTTACGTGACCAACCTCTATGAGATGCTGACGGGTGGGAACTACGAGGATCAGTTTATCCCCCATCTCTTTGTCCACAATTGGAGTTTGGCGGTGGAGGTTCATTTCTACTTGCTTTGGTCTTTCCTTTTGTACCGTCTGGCCAAGCGATCGCGGAACACATCGCAGTTCCGAGGTAGCGTCATCACCTTGTCCTTGCCGCTTCTTGTAGTGTCTTATGGGACTATGGTCTTGGGGCTCTTGTTGGGAGCCAGTCCATCTATGCTTTATTTTGCCAGTCTCAGTCACCTCTTTCCTTTCTTTTTTGGAAGTTTATTAGCGGCTATGACCGGTGTCTCCTCGCTATCTCTGTCCTTTGAAAAGCGTTTGGAACATTCCAACTGGCCGGGAATTATCCTGGGAAGCTTGCTAGGTGTGGTCATTCTGACTGGTTTGTTGATCGGCTTGCGCTTTGACCAGAATATCACCTATCTTGGGGGGCTAGCCTTGGCGGCTCTGGCGGCAACGGTTCTGATTCGCAGTCTGCGCCTGCTCCACAATCAGTTGCCAGATGTGGCAGAACCTGCTTGGTTGACTTTTTTGGCAGATACTTCCTATGGGGTCTATCTTTTCCACTGGCCGCTCTACAGTATCTTTAAGGATCAATTGGTACACTGGCAAGCGGTTTTCCTCACAGTCCTTCTTTCTTACACCTTTGCCGCTTTTTCTTTTTACATTGTGGAACCGATTCTAGCAGGACGGCAGCACTTCAATAAGTCCGCCCGAATGATTATGGGCTTGGTCTTGGTTGGTTTGGTGACCGCCAGTGGGGTTCGCCTTTATCAGGCACCGGTGATGACCAATTTTGCGCGGGATATGGCGGCCAATAATATGGCTCAATCGGCCCAGGGCTTGGAACGCTTGTATTATCAGGTGAATCCGACAGCGCGCTTGGACGAGCTAGAAGCTGAATCAGAAATTGAGAGTCTGTCAGTTCCTGGAGGTCTCTCTCTGATTGGTGACTCTGTTGCTCTGCGGGCCAATACACAACTCAATCAGGTCTTTCCGGATGGAAATATTGATGCCGCCGGTAGCCGGAACCTGACCCAGGCGCGTGCGATTATGAATGCTCAGGCCCAAGCCGGCATCCTAGGCAAAACGGTTGTTCTGGGGATTGGAGTTAATATCGTGAGCAATTATAAAGAAGAATTGGACGGCATTATTAAGGATCTCCCTAAAGGCCACCGCCTAGTCCTCGTAACCCCTTATGACGGAAATTCCGATCAGTACGTCGAGGCAACCGCAGAAGAAACCTGGAAGTATGAACTGAAATTAGCTCGCAAACATTCCTTTATTACCCTGGCAGATTGGCACAAGGTCTCCCTCAACCGTCCGGAAATGTGGGAGGATAGTGATAATATCCATTTTGGTGGTACCGGTGAAGCCATCCAGGCAGGGGCCAAGATCTACGCCGAAACCGTTCGCCAAGCTGTTGAAGCAGCTCAAGCCAAGCCAGCTAAGTAAGGTGCTCTTGCTATAACCGAGTTTCTTTGAAACTCGACGGAGCAGGGAACTTGTATAAATCCACTAGATGTGGTAGAATTAATATTCGAAATAAAGACTTTTAAGGTAGGACGGAGAGCCTACTAAGGACTTTTCGAATCAAAGAATCATAGAGTAGTGCAGAGCTCAGACTCTGTCCTGTTTTGTGAGGAAATTTTTATCGAATATCTATCCACAGAGTCTCATTTCATGATGAGGCTTTTTTTGAAAAAAGCTAAGTCAAATAAAACGCGCCGTCCTGTTTTGATTCAAGATGCCGTCAGAATAGGAACAAAAAGGGGGATAAAATGGCAGAAAAACGTTTGTTATTTGATATTCATGAAAAGCCAGACACTGCAAAAGGGTTGCTCCTGAGTGTGCAACACGTTTTTGCGATGTTTGGAGCGACGATCCTAGTTCCGATTTTACTAGGGATGTCGATTTCGACTGCATTGCTGGCTTCGGGGATTGGGACTCTGATCTATATGATCTCTACCAAGTTTAGTGTTCCGGTCTATCTAGGTTCTTCATTTGCCTATATTTCAGCCATGGCTTTTGCCAAGGAACAAATGGGTGGGGATATTAGTGCTGGACAAACTGGGATTATGATGGTTGGTCTGGTTTATGTAGTGGTTTCTTTAATTGTTGCAAAGGTTGGGACAGCCTGGATTGACCGTCTCTTGCCACCGATTGTAATTGGGCCGATGATTATGGTGATCGGTTTGGGACTGGCCAACACAGCTGTAACCTCAGCTGGCTTTGTGGCCGATGGTGATTGGAAAAACATGTTGGTGGCGGCTGTGAGCTTTATGATTGCGGTGACCATCCAAACACGGGGAAAAGGCTTTGTGCGGGTGATTCCGTTTCTGATTGCTATTGTCGGAGGTTATGTAGTAGCTATTTTCTTGGGGATGGTTGACTTTACCCCAGTTCAAGAAGCGGCTTGGTTGTCCTTGCCGGATCTGAGCCTGCCATTTGCAACAGGAGTCGCAGGTTTGAAAGAGTACAAGCTTTACTTTGGTCCGGAAGCCTTTGCCATTCTACCCATTGCGATTGTAACCATTGCAGAACATATCGGAGACCATATGGTTTTAGGGGAGATTTGTGGCCGTAATTTCTTGAAAAAACCAGGTCTCAATCGGACCCTGATTGGAGATGGGGTGGCTACAGCGGTTTCAGCCTTTATTGGTGGTCCTGCCAATACCACTTATGGGGAGAATACCGGGGTTGTTGGTTTGACCCGAATTGCTAGTGTTTCGGTGATCCGGAATGCGGCCTTGATTGCCATCGGTTTGAGCTTCTTCTCTAAGTTTACAGCCTTGATTTCGACTATTCCAAGTGCGGTTTTGGGAGGGATGTCAATCCTGCTTTATGGAGTTATTGCCAGCAACGGTTTGAAGGTTCTGATTCGCGCTCGGGTCAACTTTATGGAGTCCCGCAACCTTGTAATCGCTAGTGCCATGTTGGTCTTGGGCCTCGGTGGCGGTGTCTTGAAGTTGGGTTCTGACCTGGTTATTTCAGGGACAGCCTTGGCGGCCTTGGTCGGTGTCTTTTTGAACCTGGTCTTGCCAGCAGCAGCTGAGGATTCGGCTGAATAACTAGAGCTTTTTGTAAGAGGAGAGGCTGGGACAGAAGTCTAGCCTCTCTCTTTATGATTAGCAAAATACCTTTGACGCAGTAGTTGATTGGGTCTAACAGCATTGTATGCT
>NZ_JAOBSU010000006.1:0-28006 GCF_025447695.1 Streptococcus danieliae
TTAAAGCCTTGACACCAATCCCTATTTCTCTTGTTATCCAACTAGGCTCAAAAGGGAAATCCTTACAATTCCTTGTCTGATTAATACACACATTCAAACTCTGCTTTGGAGTTTACACAAAATTCTTGACACACCCGGAAGCGGAATTGATTAATGGACTGGTTTATAGGAAAATCAATGACTATTTTTTCTTGATTGCAGCTTGTGCCATACTTGCTTTTTTCTTTAAGGGGACCTCTAAAAACCCCAGTTTTTCTTCAAATTGAATCACTCAAACCTTGATAAATCAACATTTAGATTTTCAGAAATTTAGTTTTTAGAGGTGCCCTTAAACTATTTCTTTCTTATTTCATAGCTCGAAATGAACATGTTGGCAGTAGTCTTGTGAAATTTTCTCTATATAGTTATTTACTTGAATTGATCTATGGAAATAATAGTAAGGAACTAATCGAGTATGATCGGCATTATTTAAATAGTCGGATTAATGCCGATTTAGAAACTATCGTGAACTTTTTGATGTTTACAACTCCAAATGCCATTCAATCTATGGTTACTATTGTTTTTACAGTTGTTTTGCTTAGCCTACTTAATTCCAAGGTCTTGATTTTAGTCTTGCTTCTGTCTCTTATTTATATCCTGATCTATCTCACAAACAAGAACTCCATGTATGCTTTGTTTGATAAAATACGAGAAGAAGATAGTATTTATGAAGCTCGTAAGAGTCAAATTTTTCAGCGACTATTTACGATAAAAATTTTAAGTCTTGAAAAGTTAGAAATGAATCGTTTGTCATCCGATTATAGAAATCTATTAGCGGATATCAAGAAAATGTTTAACAAACGCTACCTGGCATCAACTAGTCAGATTATCTTGGCCTTCCTTTTCCAATTGCTATATTTTTGGATAGGAGGAATGGATGTTGTTAATGGCTTGTTATCTATTGGGATATTCACGGCAACGATTCAATATTTTAATGGGATTATCAATAGTCTAGATGTTTTTTTTGATTTAGGCATACAAATTCAAGAATATTCCAGTGCTAAAAGAAGGATTGAGGGTATTCTATCTTTGGGACAAGAGATTGAGGGGGAAGGGACACTTGAATCTATTGATTCGGTTGAGCTAAAGGATTTTAATATTATTCATAGTCAAACCCAGGAGCAGATGTATCAGCAGAATCTAAATGTACAGTTGATAAAAGGATCTATTTATCATCTGAAAGGGAGGAATGGGATTGGGAAAACAACCTTGGTCAAGGTCCTTGTGGGTCTAAAATTAAATGACTATGAAGGGGATATTCTATTTAATGGAATTTCCCTAGATTCCTTGAATACATCTCACTTACGACAGAAATGGATTTCTTTTAATGTGCACACCGATTATGCAGATGATTTAAAAGTCTCAGATGTATTATCGACCTATTTTATGTTTGACCCTGAAAGATTAGCAGGCGGGACTTCGGAGTGGCTGATTTATCAAATGCTGCTCAAGGACTCTTCTGGAAATCTGTTAGATAACAAGGTAGGGGCATTATCGGATGGAAAAAGACAATTGCTGAACTTACTGATAACGCTTTTAAAGCCGAAAACAGAATTGATTATTCTAGACGAACCGTTTTCGAATATTGAGAGTTCTCTCCATTCGGAATTACTAGATATTTTATCCTTGGTTGCTAAAGATAAAATCATTGTGCTGATTTCTCATGAAGACAGCTTGAATAAAATCAGGCATGAGATCTCTCTAGTTTAAATAGTCAGAAATCGAGTCCTTTTCAGTGCCTCTTGTTCTGAAATAATACGCTTTCATTGTCAACTGGTATTGTGACTGGCATTGGATGATGATAGGATAGAGTATGAGAATTTTTGTGTTATTTTCGGAAAATATTACATAGAGGGAGATTGTCGATGTCTTTTCAGGCTGTGATTTTTGATATGGATGGTGTATTGGTGGATACGGAGCATTTTTACTACAAGCGCCGGGAGACTTACTTAGCCAGTCAGGGGATCTCGATTGATCATTTGCCCCCAGCTTACTTTATTGGTGGGAATATGAAACAGGTCTGGGAGAATATCTTGGGGGATTCTTATGATAAATTTGATGTTCCGCAACTGCAGGCGGATTATGTGGTTTATAAAGAAAAGAATCCCCTTCCTTACCGTCAGTTGGCCTTTCCACATGTATCTCATGTTTTGCAGGGGCTAAAGGAAAAAGGCTATATCCTTGGATTGGCATCGAGTTCTGTCAAAAAAGATATTGAACGGGCTCTGGAGGAATTGGAAATTACATCGTATTTCGATGTTGTTTTATCAGGGGAAGAGTTTGAAGAATCGAAACCCCATCCAGAGATTTATCAGGCTGCTTGTCGGGAACTCCAAGTGGATCCTCAAAAAACCTTGATTATTGAAGATAGTGAAAAGGGGATTCAGGCAGGTGTTCATGCTGGAGCCGAGGTCTGGGCGATTCGGGACTATCGTTTTGGATTGGATCAAAGCCGTGCTAGTCGAACGATTGACCACTTGGGGCAAATTCTACCACTTTTGGAAGGCCAGTAATTTTTGCGGTTTGGGGGTTCTTATGGTATACTTTTTGTCATAAGAAATGAAATGAGGTAGCTTATGTCTACATTTGAAAAAATTCAGGCTATTATTGTTGAGGAATTGGAAGTGCAGCCAGATCAAGTGACGTTAGAGTCGAGTTTTAATGATTTGGATGTTGATTCTTTGGATCTGTTCCAAGTTATTACGGCCATTGAAGATGAGTTTAGTGTTGAAATCGATGACGAGAAAAATTTAACAACGATTGCCGACTTGGTTGCATTTGTTGAGCAATAAATAGTCTGGTGAGGCTTGCTTTGTGTCTATTTCTATGATAGAATGACACTGTTTAGAGGTATCTTGAATTTATTTCCTTTCAGAGAGCGGTGGGGGGTGAGAAATCCGCAGGGAATACAAGGTTGGTTGCTAAATGATTTTTCAACAAGAAAAAATGAGGTGCGGGCCCAGCCCGAATCTGGGTGGTACCGCGGAGAATGCTTCGTCCCTGTCAAGGAATTGACAGGGATTTTTTGTCATAAAGGGGATTACTATGGCTAAAAAGAAAAAACAGAAGAAGTTGCTAAAGCAGATGCGCCGGGACTATAAAGTAAATCATGAAATGAACATTGGTGATTTGGACGATTTAGCTTTCATAGATCCAGCTAGTGGCTTTAAAAGCCCAAATGTGAATCATCATTTTCAAGAGTTTGGAGCTGGCAGGGATATTCTCAGTGAGGAAGAGGAAACAGCAAACATGCTCGGCTTACTTACGGAGTTAGCACGAAGAATTCAAGATGAAGATACAAAAGCTGAGTTAGAAGAAGCCTTTGGCCTTGTTAAGGCTCTTGGTATATCAGATAAATCGGAGAAAGTTCAGGCTTTGGAAAAATTGAGCCAACAATATCCTGAAAATTTTGCAATCCAGATGGCTTATATAGAGGCTACTACTACTGACTTTACCTATGACAGGATTCCCCTCTATAAGTCGTTTACAGAGTTGATTTGGCAAGGACTTGAAGAAATTAATTTCCCTTCTTGGGCGGGCTCTGACAGTGCAGGATATTTGCATGGTCTAGCTTTGTTGTTAGAGACTTACTTTGATGTGGGTTTGTGGACTTTAGCGGCTGAAATTCTCGATCTTTTAGACGAATTTTTATTCGAAAAGGATTGTCCAGAGCATCTCCTTTATTTAGCGGCAGCTACCTACTGTATAATCTATCAACCAGAACGTGTCCTAGACATCTATGAAGAAAAATTAGCAACTGGTGTTTTTGATCCTGGGCTAAATCTCTATGCTGTGATTGCCAGCCTTGAAGAGTGGAATCTAGAAACTGCAAATACTCTCTTTAAAGATTTAATGGAAAGGGATTCAGAATTTGCTTCACATCTAGCCTCTGAAACTTGGTTGCAAAATACAATGGAGGCAGCTTTGACCGACTTTGAGGCTCCGTTTAGCTTCGCCCTCTTTCCCTTGCTGAGATTTTTAGCGGATAAGGAAATCATTGCCAAAGAATTAACTAGAATGTATCAGGATTTTCAAGGTAAACTATCGCTAAAGCAGAAGTCAGTAACAGTTTCACCGTTGCCTGAATTTCTTGAGGCAGAGGCTCGATTTAAATTGGCTCAGATGTTTGTTTCGCCAGCACTTGAAAATTTACGACTTGATAAGAAACGGATTTTAACAGCCGCAGAACTTCAAACCTTTGAGGATTTTGCAGCTTGGACCGAAAAGGAAGTTTTGACGATTCATGGGATTGGCCCAACAACGATTCAGCAGCTCAAAGAAAATGGTGTTGTTTTTAAAAAGGGCTAGGAAGTCATGTTAAACCACATCGAGATTTACGTATCGGACCTGGAAGCCTCGCGCAGGTTTTACAAACATTTTCTCGGGAGATTGGGCTACCAACTTTACCAGGACTGGGAACAGGGTTTCTCTCTTAAGCAGCAAAATCAATACCTGGTGTTTGTCCAAGCCCCTCAGCATTTTCTTCATATGGGCTATCATCGGACACGAATCGGGCTCAATCATCTAGCTTTTGAGGTTGAGGAGGATTTGGAGGCCTTGCGGCAAGATCTGTTGGCCCTTGGGGTACCGCTGCTATATGAAGAGCGTTTCCTGGAGGCCGAAGATCCCAAGGCGCTCTATTGTTTGGATCCTGATGGGATTAAATTGGAGTGGCTCAAAGTTGATAAGTGAGTAGGAGTGGATTTTTAAAACTTCTAGAAACTATGATTTATATCTTAAGAAAGGATTTTTATGTCAAAAGAATTATCACCAAAATACAATCCAGCCGAAGTTGAGGCTGGGCGTTATGCTAAATGGTTGGAGGCAGATGTCTTTAAACCATCGGGAGATGCTGAGGCTAAGCCTTATTCAATCGTTATCCCACCGCCGAATGTAACCGGGAAATTGCATTTGGGTCATGCTTGGGACACTACACTTCAGGATATTATTATCCGTCAGAAGCGGATGCAGGGTTATGATACCTTATGGTTACCAGGGATGGACCATGCGGGAATTGCAACTCAGGCTAAGGTTGAAGAGCGTTTACGGGAGCAAGGTGTGACGCGTTATGACTTGGGGCGTGAGAAGTTCCTAGAGAAGGTCTGGGAATGGAAGGATGAATATGCAGCGACGATTAAGGATCAGTGGGGCAAAATGGGCCTCTCACTAGACTATAGTCGGGAGCGTTTCACCCTCGATGAGGGCTTATCCAAGGCTGTCCGTAAGGTCTTTGTGGACTTGTACAAGAAGGGCTGGATCTACCGAGGTGAGTTTATCATTAACTGGGATCCGGCAGCTCGGACAGCCTTGTCAGATATCGAGGTTATCCACAAGGATGTGGAAGGGGCTTTTTACCACATGAACTACATGTTGGAAGATGGTTCGCGTGCCTTGCAGGTGGCAACCACACGTCCAGAAACCATGTTTGGGGATGTGGCGGTAGCGGTGAATCCGGAAGATCCACGTTATAAGGATTTGATTGGTCAGAACGTTATTTTGCCAATCGTTAACAAGCCAATTCCAATTGTTGCGGATGAGCACGCGGATCCAGAATTTGGAACAGGTGTCGTGAAGATTACACCAGCTCATGATCCAAATGACTTCTTGGTGGGTCAACGTCATGATTTGCCACAGGTTAATGTGATGAATGATGATGGAACCATGAATGAGCTAGCTGGTGAGTTTGCTGGTATGGATCGTTTTGAGGCTCGTCAGGCTGTTATTGCTAAGCTCGAGGAGCTAGGTGCGCTTGTAGAGATTGAGAAACGGGTCCACTCTGTTGGTCATTCAGAGCGTTCTGGAGCGGTGGTTGAGCCTCGTTTGTCAACGCAGTGGTTTGTGAAGATGGACCAGTTGGCTCAAAATGCGATTGCTAATCAGGAGACTGCGGACAAGGTCGAGTTCTACCCGCCTCGTTTCAACGATACCTTCCTTCAGTGGATGGAAAATGTGCATGACTGGGTTATTTCCCGGCAGCTCTGGTGGGGGCATCAGATTCCGGCTTGGTACAATGAAGCTGGCGAAATGTATGTTGGGGAAGAAGCTCCGGAGGGAGACGGCTGGGTTCAGGATGAGGATGTTCTGGATACTTGGTTCAGTTCTGCCCTTTGGCCATTCTCAACTATGGGCTGGCCAGATGAGGATTCTGCAGATTTCCAACGTTACTTCCCTACTTCAACCTTGGTAACCGGCTACGATATTATTTTCTTCTGGGTATCACGGATGATTTTCCAATCCCTTGAATTTACGGGTCGTCAGCCGTTCAAGAATGTCTTGATTCACGGTTTGATTCGCGATGCGGAAGGGCGTAAGATGTCCAAGTCCTTGGGCAATGGGATTGATCCGATGGATGTGATTGATCAATATGGGGCGGATGCCTTGCGTTGGTTCTTGTCTAATGGTTCTGCGCCTGGTCAAGATGTTCGTTTCTCTTATGAGAAAATGGATGCGTCTTGGAACTTTATCAACAAGATCTGGAACATCTCGCGTTACATTCTGATGAATAATGAAGGCTTGAGCTTGGAGGTGGCGCGTGAAAATGTTGCTCAGGTAGCCGCTGGTCAGGCCGGAAATGTAACGGATCGTTGGATTCTTCATAATCTCAATGAAACCATTGCCAAGGTAACCGATAACTTTGATAAGTTTGAATTCGGGGTTGCGGGTTATCTGCTCTACAACTTTATCTGGGAAGAATTTGCCAACTGGTATGTCGAGTTGACCAAAGAAGTTCTTTATAGTGACAACGAGGCTGAGAAAGTGATGACACGGTCTGTCCTTCTCTATACCTTAGATCAGATTCTCCGTTTGCTTCACCCAATCATGCCATTTGTAACAGAAGAGATTTTCGCTCAGTATGCAGAAGGTTCGATTGTCCTAGCAGCTTACCCTGTTGTGAATCCTGCTTTTGAAAATGAAGCAGCCCATAAAGGGGTTGAAAGTCTCAAAGATTTGATTCGCTCCGTTCGGAATAGTCGGGCAGAGGTAAATGTAGCTCCATCGAAAGCCATTACCATTCTGATTAAGACATCGGATAGCCAGTTGGAAGAGTTTCTCAAGGCCAATGTAAACTACATTAAACGCTTTACAAATCCAGAACAGCTCGAGATTTCCTCAAGCCTACTTGCCCCAGAATTGGCGATGTCAGCCGTGATTACGGGGGCGGAAATCTTCTTGCCATTGGCAGATTTGCTCAATGTTGAGGAGGAATTGGCGCGTCTGGACAAGGAGTTGGCTAAATGGCAGAAGGAATTGGATATGGTAGGTAAGAAGCTCAGCAATGAACGCTTTGTAGCCAATGCCAAGCCTGAAGTGGTTCAGAAAGAAAAAGAGAAACAAGCAGATTATCAAGCCAAATATGATGCAACAGTTGCTCGGATTGATGAGATGAAAAAATTGATTCAATAATTGTGATAATTTAGGTCGGGACGGTGGTCTCGGCCTTTTTTCATCTTGAATTTATCCCTAAAAATTTATATAATGATTATATAAGAAATATAAAAAGGGGATATGGGTATGAAAGTGAGTTGTTACGGACAAGCCTTTCGTAAGATTCGCAAGGAACGGAAGGTATCTTTGAAAGAAGCTGCTGCGGATATCATCAGCCCACAATTATTGAGTCAATTTGAATTGGGCAAGAAAAATGTGTCGCTTACAAATTTTGATCAGTTGCTTGAATCGATTGGCGTTAGCTTGCTTGAGTTTGCACAGGCCCTGGAATTAGAGAAACAGCTAGACTTAGAAAATGAAAAAAGTCTGAAAATTCGGGGGGGGGGTATTTTCAGAGACTCATCCACAATATCCTAAGCGCATCCCCAAAATGCTTATCTGAGTCAGTTTTAGAAAATCAGAGTAGCTCTTTTCTTCACTAAAAAGAGGGGAAAATTAGGGCTAAGTTGATAGAGGATCAGAGATTTGAGCCGCTTAGTCGGGAATCAGAGTTGGCTCCGGTTTTCTAGACCAAGGGGCAAATTTTTAATCAAGTCTAGGGGAGACTGTGCTATAATACTGACATGAGAGTAGTAGCAGGAAAATATGGTGGGCGACCACTGAAGACCCTAGCCGGGCAAACGACTCGGCCAACAACAGATAAGGTAAAAGGGGCTATTTTCAATATGATTGGTCCCTATTTTGATGGCGGTCAGGTCCTAGACTTGTATGCCGGCTCTGGTTCCTTGGCTATCGAAGCCATTTCACGGGGCATGGATCAAGCGGTTTTAGTCGAAAAAGACCGTCGTGCTCAGGCGATTGTTCAGGCCAATATTGAGATGACCAAGGAGATTACCCGTTTTCGGTTGATGAAAATGGAAGCTAAGCGAGCCCTCGCTCAGCTGACGGAAGCTTTTGACCTGGTGCTCTTGGATCCTCCTTATGCTAAGGAGACGATTGTCGAAACGATTCTAGACTTAGAGCAAGGTGGACTCTTAGCTCCGAGGGCGATGATTGTCTGTGAAACAGACAAGGAGGTTGAGCTTCCGGATTCGATTGGGGCCAGTCGCAAGTGGAAGGAAAAGATTTACGGGATTTCAAAGGTGACAATTTATGACATTGACTAAGGGACTATATGCAGGTTCTTTTGATCCTCTGACCAAGGGCCATCTGGATATTATTGAACGAGCTGCTGATTTGGTAAATACGCTCTATGTGGGACTCTTTGTTAATCCCCAGAAACAGGGCTTGTTTACCATGGAGGAGCGGTTTCAGATTCTTCAAGAGTCTCTGAGACATTTGCCCAATGTTAAAATTATTCTAGCTGAGGATCGGTTGCTGGCTGAGGTCGCTCAGGAGCTAGAGGTAGCTGTGCTTTTTCGGGGGTTGCGAAATCCTGAAGATTTTTCCTATGAGGCTAATATGGATTATTTTAACCGCCAGCTGACTGATGGTTTAGAGACCCTGTACTTGATGGCGGAGCCAGCCTTGGCTCCGATTAACTCCAGTCGTATCCGGGAACTGATCCATTTTAAACGGGATATCTCAGACTACGTACCGACTCCAGTACTTGGAATGGTGTTAAAAAAATATGAAAACGAATAAACATTTTAAAAAACTCTGGCTAGTGCCCCTAGTACTGGTGGGCTTATTGATTGTTTCTTTCTGGATTCCTCTACCTTATTACATTGAGGTTCCGGGTGGCTCAGAAGATATTAGTTCAGTCTTGCGGGTCAACAAGAAGGAAGACCAGGCGGATGGGGAATACCAGTTTGTAACCATTGGAGTAATTCGGGCCAACCTACCCCTAATGATTTATGCCGGCTTAACCCCGTATACCGATATTATCCCCGCTGCGGATTTAACGGGTGGAGCGAGTGATGAGGAGTACCAACGGATCAACCAGTTTTATATGCAAACCTCGCAAAATTTCGCCAAATATCAAGGTTTGACCAAGGCTAAGAAAGAAATTGAGATGAAATTCTTGGGAGTTTATGTGTTAAGCCTGGCTGAAGATTCGACCTTTAAAGATATTCTCCATTTGGGAGATACGGTTACAGGGGTTAATGGTAAAACCTTTAAAAATTCGCAGGAGCTGATTGAGTATGTTGGTAATTTGAAAATTGGCGATGACGTCAGTGTTGAATTTGAGGACCAAGGGGATAAGCGGTCTGAAAAAGGGAAGATTATCAAGTTGGAAAACGGAAAGAATGGAATCGGGATCGGTCTGATTGACCGGACTGAGGTTCAAAGTGATATCCCAATTGAATTCTCAACCGAGGGAATCGGTGGTCCCAGTGCTGGTTTGATGTTCTCCTTGGCGATCTATAGTCAATTGGCAGATCCTGATTTGCGGGATGGACGGATTATTGCCGGTACCGGAACCATTAGTGAGGATGGTAAGGTTGGTGAAATTGGCGGAGCTGACAAGAAGGTGGTCGCCTCTCATGAAGCAGGAGCGGATATTTTCTTTGTCCCAAACAATCCCCTCAGTGAAGAGGAGAAAAAAGCCAATCCCAAAGCCAAATCTAATGCTGAAGAAGCCCAAGAAACTGCTAAAAAATTAGGAACATCTATGAAAATTGTTCCTGTGAAAACCTTGGACGAGGCTATTCAGTACTTGAAAGACACGCGCGTAAAAGAATGAGGAGAAACTGATGCGCAAAGAGATTGATCCAGAACTCTATAACTACAATCGCTTTCCGGGACCGCAGTTTAAACGGCTGGGAGACCGCGTTGAAGCGGATGACTTTGTTTTCACCCTCTTAACGGATTATCGGGGCGCCTTTAATCCGGAAGTTTTCAGCCAACGATTTTCGCACTTACTTTTAAAGTTTGATTATATTGTGGGGGATTGGAGCAACGACCAGTTGCGGCTGAAGGGCTTTTATCGGGATAAGCGGGCCAATCAGAGTTGGTCCAAGTTTTCTCGTTTGGAAGAATATTTAGTGGAGTATTGCAATTTTGGAGCAGCCTATTTTGTTTTGGAGAATGCCCATCCGATCTATCCTTCCAAGCCCTTTAAGCCTAAGAAAAAGGTCCGTGAGTGGCGGGATAGACGTCCGCAGCATAAGGAAGAGTTCCACCGTCCTCGGAAACAAAGCGCCGATCGTCATTTCTCCATTCGGAAGAAGCGGGAAAGCAGATGAAGAGATTGAGATCTTGCTTGACTTCCCAACGTTTTTGGCGCTGGGAAATGTTACTCTCCACTATTATGATCGTGGTTGCTTGCTTTAGCCCCCAGGTTTCGAATCCAGCCTTGCCGACTCCTGGTGTCTTTTACCAAGGGCGGATGGCCTTTCTGCTCATCCCTTTCAATAGCCTTTGGAACTTGGGTCAAGCAACCAGTCTGCTGCACGCTGTAAAGATTGTCTTTCAGAATGTTCTGAACTTGTTCCTGCTCTATCCCTTGGTTTTTGGTTTGTTGATGGTCAGACCATCCCTACGCTCTGTTCAATCGGTGATTATGCTCGGTTTTACCCTGTCCCTGTCGATTGAGCTAACACAATTAGCGCTGGACTATCTGTGGGATTTCAATCGTGTCTTTGAACTGGATGATTTGCTGACCAATACTTTTGGGGCTTACCTAGCCTATCGAACCTACCTATTTTTAGAAAAAAGAAAAGTGGTGTCCGAGGAGCCATAGTAGGCTAGCACGATGCAAAAAGGGAAGAAAGGGCAAGGCTCCCTTTCTTTTTTTGTACCAAAAAGTTAGTAAGGCTAGGCAGCAAGCCAGTTGCAGGATAATCAGTAAGGCTTTTAAGGGAAGGAGGAGGGCTAGGCTGGCCATGTAGGTCCAATCGCCTGCTCCAATCCCGCTAGGGACAAAATAGCAGACCAGGGCGAGTAAGAGAAAGACTGGTGACAGTTGCCAACCAGTTGTGAGGGTGAGCGCGGCATGAGGGACCAGCCAGAAGCAGAGGGGAAAGGAGCAGCTCTTCCGGTCGAAATGACTGAGCATGAGGCTCATAAAGAGAAAGAGGAGCCAGGGGGAAGTCAACCAAGACTGAAGCCAAGCGTAAGCAATTAGCCCGCCTTGAATTTCATTTGTGAAGCTGGCTAGTGGAATTGGCTCCTGGCAGCTACGACAGGAGCCTCCAAGCTTGATGTAGGAGAGAATCGGGACTAGATCCCACCAGGCTAAGGCTTGTTGGCAAGCGCTGCAGTGGCTAGGTGGATAGAGGATGGAAGCTGGGTAACGATCGGCCCAGGCAGTTAGGAAAGAGGCCAGGCTTGCTCCTAGCATGAAGATTAAAAGGCTTGTCATACCTCTTTATTCGAAAATGGAATCCAAACTTGCTAGGGGTTTGAATTTATAGTAGACTAAGCCTATGAAAAATTTTTATGATGTTCAGCAATTTTTAAAGGGTTATGGTCTCATTATCTATATGGGTAAGCGACTTTATGATATCGAATTGGCTCAGATAGAGTTGGAGCGACTCTATGATGCGGGAATCATGGACCGTCTGGACTATATCCAAGCCCAATTGATTTTGAAAAAAGAACATCAGGAAGAATTAGCTTATCTTGAACAAAAGGAGAAAAAGGAAAAATGATTGGTTTCTTAATCGTATTAGTCGGTTTCTTAGCTTGGATGGGATTTAACTATTGGCGCTTGCGGCGTGCGGTAATCCTGGTTGAAAATGCGGAATTTGCAGCTATGATGCGAGTTGGGCAAGTGATTGATGTGCGCGAGCCGGCAGCCTTTCGGGCCAAGCATATCTTGGGAGCTCGCAATATTCCTGCCAATCAAATCAAGGTTAGTCTAGCGGCCTTGTCTAAAGATAAGCCGATTTTACTGTATGACAATAACCGCGGTCCTTCTGTGACCAATACCGTTTTTTATCTGCGGAAGCAAGGTTACCGAAATTTATACTTATTGGCCGGAGGCCTTGATGCTTGGAATGGGAAGGTCAAAGAGAATACGAATTAATACTTAGCGAAATTCGACTTGAAAAGCTTTTTCAAATCTTTTCAAGTCGAATTTTTTTGAAAGTTGCTAGGAAAACCCTTTCTTAATGGGCATGGCTTGTCACTGTTTTTTATTTCATGTATAATATTTTGGACAATACTTGCTTAAAATCGACTGCTCTAGGCTAAAGTCTACTTGTGCAGGCTGGGATTTTGAGGGGTATAAACTATAGAGATTTGAGGAAATCATGTCAACATTAAGAGAAGATATCCGTAACGTCGCAATTATTGCCCACGTTGACCACGGAAAAACAACCCTGGTGGATGAGTTATTAAAGCAGTCAGAGACCTTGGATGCGCGGACTGAATTGTCTGAGCGAGCTATGGACTCGAATGACCTTGAAAAAGAGCGTGGGATCACAATCTTGGCCAAGAATACAGCTGTCGCCTATGACGGTGTCCGGATTAACATCATGGATACTCCAGGACACGCGGACTTTGGTGGAGAAGTTGAGCGGATCATGAAAATGGTTGATGGGGTTGTTTTGGTAGTCGATGCCTACGAAGGAACCATGCCCCAAACCCGTTTTGTTTTGAAAAAAGCTTTGGAACAAAACTTGACTCCAATCGTGGTTGTTAATAAAATTGATAAGCCATCTGCGCGTCCAGCTGAAGTCGTTGATGAGGTCTTGGAGCTCTTTATCGAGTTGGGTGCGGATGATGACCAATTGGAATTCCCAGTGGTTTATGCATCGGCGATTAACGGAACTTCTTCCTTGTCTGACGATCCAGCCGATCAGGAAAAAACAATGGCACCGATCTTTGATACTATCATCGATCACATCCCTGCCCCCGTTGACAATTCGGACGAGCCGCTACAATTCCAAGTGTCCTTGTTGGATTACAATGACTTTGTTGGTCGGATTGGAATCGGTCGTGTGTTCCGTGGTCAAATCAAGGTGGGTGACCAGGTTACTCTTTCTAAATTGGATGGAACTACGAAAAACTTCCGTGTTACCAAACTATTTGGTTTCTTTGGATTAGAGCGTCGTGAGATCACAGAAGCTAAAGCCGGAGATCTAATTGCGGTATCTGGTATGGAAGACATCTTTGTCGGCGAAACCATCACACCGGTTGATGCGGTTGAACCCCTACCAGTTTTGCGCATTGATGAGCCAACCTTGCAAATGACCTTCTTGGTGAACAACTCACCATTTGCTGGACGTGAAGGAAAATGGGTTACTTCTCGGAAAGTGGAAGAGCGTCTATTGGCCGAGTTGCAAACAGATGTCTCTCTCCGTGTCGATCCAACTGACTCACCAGATAAATGGATTGTCTCTGGTCGTGGAGAATTGCATTTGTCAATCTTGATTGAAACCATGCGTCGTGAAGGGTACGAGTTGCAAGTATCTCGTCCAGAAGTTATCCTCAAAGACATTGATGGTGTTAAGATGGAACCATTTGAGCGCGTGCAAATTGATACTCCAGAAGAGTACCAAGGTTCTGTTATCCAAAGTTTGTCTGAGCGTAAGGGTGAGATGTTGGATATGATTGCGACTGGAAATGGTCAAACACGTTTGGTCTTCTTGGTTCCAGCTCGTGGTCTGATTGGTTATTCAACTGAATTCCTATCCATGACTCGTGGTTACGGAATTATGAACCATACCTTCGATCAATACCTTCCTGCCATTGCAGGTGAAATTGGTGGTCGTCACCGTGGTGCCCTTGTTTCAATTGACGCTGGTAAAGCAACAACTTACTCCATTATGTCGATCGAAGAGCGGGGAACAATCTTTGTCAACCCAGGTACTGAGGTTTATGAAGGAATGATTATTGGGGAAAATTCACGTGAGAATGACTTGACTGTGAACATCACCAAGGCTAAACAGATGACTAACGTTCGTTCGGCTACCAAAGACCAAACGTCTGTTATCAAAACACCACGTATTTTGACCTTGGAAGAATCCTTGGAGTTCTTGAACGATGATGAATACATGGAAGTAACCCCAGAATCAATCCGCCTACGGAAACAGATTTTGAATAAGGGTGAGCGGGAAAAAGCCAACAAGAAGAAGAAATTAGCAGCAGCTGACTAAGCTCTTTAGGAGGAGTTTCAAAATATGCTTTATATCATCATTATTATTTTGATCCTGCTATTTTATATTTTTGTAGCTCCTTCCACCATTAAGGGAACCTTCAATATTGTCAGCCTAGTTCTGTTCGGAGTGTTGCTGATGATTTTGTTGGGTGTGGGGATTGTACAGTTTTTCCGGATTCCAAGAGAGATTTTTGTCTGGGCGGGTATGCTGGCCCTGGCCTATTTCTCCCTGAAGGATCTGCGGCGCTTGCAAATTAAGGGCGGTGGCAAACCTCCGATTCCCATCCCGAAAATTAACTGGGATAAAGTTTTTCCTAGAAACTCAAAATAGTTTTCTCCCCAAGTTGTATGAGAGCTTGGGGGTTTTTTTGGTCTGAAAATGGTAAAATAGAGATTGTATTAAGGAGCGCGTAGATGACACCAGTAAATGAATTTAACGGAAAAAAAGTATTTGTACTTGGACTAGCACGGTCAGGCAGAGCAGTGGCCCTTTTGTTGGAGCAACTAGGAGCCCAGGTGACTGTTAATGAAGGCCAGGTGCTGGAAGATAGCCCTCAGGCTCAAGAATTGCTGGGCCAAGGTCTTCGAGTGGTAGCGGGAGGTCATCCTGTCGAACTTTTGGATGAGGGCTTTGATCTGATGATCAAAAATCCGGGGATTCCCTATAACCATCCCATGGTAGTTAAGGCCAAGGAGCTTGGTTTACCGATTTGGACGGAGGTAGAAGTAGCTTACCGCGTTTACCCACATTCGATGATTGGGATTACAGGTTCAAATGGTAAGACAACAACAACCATGATGGTTGCTGCAATTTTAGAAGAAGCTGGGCGTCAGCCAGTTTTAGCAGGGAATATTGGGTTCCCAGCCTCAGAGGTGCTACCTCAAGTAACGACGGAGCAGCAAGTCGTGATGGAGTTGTCCAGCTTTCAGTTGATGGGGGTAGAGGCTTTCCATCCTCATATTGCTGTGATTAACAATATTTTACCGAGTCATTTGGACTACCATGACTCCTTTGAAGAGTACCGTAAGGCCAAGTGGGCGATTCAGTCGCAGATGACAGCGGATGATTTTCTCATCCTGAATTGGAATCAAGCGCTTAGCCAGGAGCTGGCCCAGGAGACCCAGGCCCAGGTTCTTGCCTTTTCGACCCAAGAAAAAGTAAATGGGGCCTATCTGGAAGATGGTTATTTGGTCTATCAGGGTGAGCCTGTGATGCTGGCTGCCCAACTAGGGGTTCCGGGTGAGCATAATATTGAGAACGCCTTGGCGGCGATTCTGGTTGTGAAGCAATTGGGCGTTGATAATGAAGCAATCCAACGGGCCTTGGCGGCTTTTTCTGGGGTCAAGCATCGTTTGCAAGAAGTGGCTGAGATTGAGGGTGTGCGCTTTTACAATGATAGTAAGTCCACCAATATTTTAGCGACCCAAAAGGCCCTATCTGGCTTCGAGAATTCCCAGGTGATTTTGATTGCTGGTGGTTTGGATCGGGGCAATGATTTGCGTGAATTGTTGCCCGATATTCAAGGCTTGAAGGCCATGGTTATTTTGGGCGAAGTAGCTCCTCGGTTAGAGGCTCTGGCTCAAGAAGCAGGGGTCGCAAGCTACCCTGCTTCAGAAGTGGTGGCGGCAACCAAGCAGGCCTTTGAACTGGCTCAAAAAGGGGATGTGGTGCTCTTCAGCCCAGCAAATGCCAGCTGGGACATGTATAAGAACTTTGAAGAACGTGGAGAGGTCTTTCTAGCAGCAGTGAAGGAGTTGGAAGAAGCATGAAAAAAATCGTCTTTACAGGAGGAGGAACAGTTGGTCATGTGACCCTGAATCTACTCCTAATTCCTAAGTTTGTTGCCAATGGCTGGGAGGTTCATTATATCGGTGACCGCAAGGGAATTGAATACGAACAATTGGAGAAAAGTGGGCTGCCGGTGCAGTTCCATTCCATAGCTACAGGAAAATTACGCCGCTATTTTTCCTGGCAGAACCTTTGGGATGTGTTTAAGGTGGCTTGGGGGACTCTGCAATCCTTTTTCTACCTTTTAAAGATTCATCCCCAGGTCCTCTTTTCAAAAGGAGGATTTGTATCAGTACCGCCGGTAATGGCTGCCAAAGTGCTGGGAATTCCTGTTTATATCCATGAATCAGACTTGACCATGGGTTTGGCCAATAAAATTGCCTATAAGTTTTCCAAACGCCTCTTTTCAACCTTCCAGTTGGAAGGGGACTATAGCCGGGTGGAGCATGTTGGGGCGATTTCCAAATTAGAGAAGGGCCACCATCAATTGTCAAATGAAATGCAGGAGATGGCAGTGGAGTTGTTTGATCCAGCAAAACAAACCCTGCTTTTTATTGGAGGATCTGGCGGGGCCAAAGTGTTTAATGATTTTGTAGACCAGAATCGTCAAGCCCTTTTAGACCGGTATAACCTGATCAATCTGACGGGTGATAAAAACCTCGAGGAGTCATCACCGGGGCTTTATCGCCTGGCCTTTGCGCGTGAGACTTACCGTGACCTAATGGAGTTGGCAGACATTGTCATTACCCGGGGGGGATCCAATACGCTTTTTGAATTGGTAGCCTTGGAGAAACTCCATATTATTGTTCCTTTGGGCAAAGAAGCGAGTCGGGGAGATCAACTGGAAAATGCAGCCTACTTTGAGAAGAAGGGGTATGCACCGACTATTCAAGAGCCCGAGTTGACCTTGGATAAGTTGGAAACGACAATTGCCCAGCTCCAAGAGCAAGCGGAAGCCTTCCAGGATGCTATGGCCCAAAGTGTGGATTTGATTAGCCTGGATGCCTTTTACCAGGTTCTGATGAGGGAAATTGACAAAGGAGACCGCTAATGTCTGACGAAGATAAAAAAGAGGCCAAGCATCGTGAAGAGTGGGAGAGGAGAAGTCGGGAATACCAGACCTCTCAGGAAGCAGAGCGGATTCGCCAGGAGCATGAACGGCAGCGAAATATTGTCAAACGCTTGGGCCGTATTGTTGATTCTACTGCTCAAGAAATTCTTGAGGAGGAACAGAAGGTTCAATCCATTGCACGTCAACAGTTAGAAGAGTCCATCGAAGCAGTGCAGGCAGAGCTACCTGATAAACAGGCGACGAGGATCCAAAAGCGTCAAGAGCAGCAAGCTAAACGCCAGGTTAAACAGGCCAAGCGCCAGGCGAAAAAAATCCAACGTCAAGAGCGACGGGACAGTGGCAAGAAGGCGCGGCGTCATCTGATCCGGCTCTTTCCAGTTTTCTGTTTCTTTACGGTATTAACCATAGCCTCAGCCTACTTTATTAGTCCCTATGGTAAGCTCAAGGAATTTCAGGTGTCAGGTAATGAACACCAAACGGATGAGGCGATTGTGGCAGCGACTAAGGTAGATGTCCGTGATTATACGTTGACAGTGTTACAGAATCGCAAAGCCTATGAAAAAAGAATCCAGAAAGCTAGTCCTTGGATTCGCCAGGTATCGATTGGCTACCAGTTCCCAACCGCTTTCCCAATCCAGGTTGAAGAGTATGCGATTGTGGCTTACCAGACTGATAAGGAAAAAGTTTTTCCAATTTTGGCCAATGGAAAACTAGTTCAAGAAGACTTGGCGATGAGTGATCTGCCGAGCAGTGCTGTGAGAGTCCAGTTGAAAGATGAAAAATTGTATCCCGTCTTGAGTGAGCAATTGTTACAGGTAGATGCAGAAATTCGTGACAATATTCAGGAAATGAAGTCGACAGCAACCAAGGCTTCCACAGATTTGGTGACCATTAGTATGCGTGATGGCAATCAGGTTTTGATCCCTCTTTCTGAATTAAGTCGCAAATTAATCTATTATCCTTCGATTGCAAAAGATATTAAGGAACCTTCGCTGATTGATATGGAGGCAGGAGCCTTTGCCTATCCGCTAAGTGTCGATGGGAAATTAGAGGAGGCAAACAGTTCAGAAACAGGAACCAACCAAAGCCAAATCACCGCATCTGTAACCCAAAATTAATAGAAAAAATCTTTTATTTTCGCGTATTTGTGTTATAATGTACGGTGATTAGCACGCTTAAAAGTGTTTCATGTTGATTGAAGATTGTATGAGAAGAGAGGAAGTATGTAATGGCTAGAGATGGCTTCTTTACAGGATTAGATATTGGGACCAGCTCCATTAAGGTGTTGGTGGCCGAATATATTAATGAAGAAATGAATGTCATTGGTGTCAGTAATGCAAAAAGTGCTGGTGTCAAGGATGGTATCATAGTCGACATCGAAACTGCTGCAAATGCCATCAAAAAGGCCATTAATCAGGCTGAAGAGAAGGCAGGCATTTCGATTACCACCGTGAATGTCGGTTTACCTGCAAGTCTATTGCAAATTGAACCAACTCAGGGTATGATACCAGTCACTAATGAAACCAAGGAAATCACGGATATGGATGTAGTGAATGTGGTGGAGTCTGCTGTGACCAAGAGCATGAATCCCGACCGTGAGGTAATTACCTTTGTTCCTGAAGAATTTATTGTCGATGGTTTCCAAGGGATTCGAGATCCACGTGGTATGATGGGGACTCGTTTAGAAATGCGGGGCTTGTTGTACACAGGACCTCGGACTATTCTTCATAATCTTCGGAAAACCGTTGAACGTGCAGGTCTGAAGCTAGACAATATTGTGATTTCTCCCCTATCAATGACGAAATCGGTTCTTAATGAAGGGGAACGAGAATTTGGGACCATTGTGATTGATATGGGGGGTGGCCAGACGACAGTTGCGGCCGTTAAAAACCAGGAATTGCAATTCACCCATATTTATCAAGAGGGTGGTGAGTATGTGACCAAGGATATTTCCAAGGTTTTACGGACCTCACAAGCGACTGCTGAAGGGCTCAAACTTAACTATGGGGAAGCTTATCCAGCTCTAGCGAGTGCCCAAGATAGCTTCCAAGTTGAAGTGATTGGGGAAGTTGAACCAGTAGAAGTGACAGAACAATACTTGTCTGAGATTATCTCAGCTCGCGTTCGCCACATTTTGGAACAAATTAAACAAAACTTAGAAAGACGTCATCTCCTTGATTTACCAGGTGGGATTGTCATTGTTGGTGGGGGTGCCATTTTGCCGGGTATTGTTGAACTGGCCCAAGAAATTTTTGAAGTTCCTGTAAAACTATTTGTTCCCAACCAAATCGGAATTCGTAATCCAGCCTTTGCGCATGTTATTTCGTTGGCAGAATATGCTGGAAATATGACAGAGGTTGATCAGTTGGCCCAAGCTGCGGTTCATGGAGAGTTTGCAAGACCACAACAACCAGTCGTGGCCTTTCGCCCACAACCAAGCGTTACACCGGTTCAACCAGTGGTGAAACCCCAAGTGAATCCTGAACCAGTCCAACCAGCTCAACCGACCCCAGCTGTTCAACCACTTCCTGAACCTGAGTTAGAACCAGACGCTGAAACAGGAACTAGTCCGAAGTTGGGTGATCGGGTTCGTGGACTGTTAAATTCAATGTTTGATTAAGGAGAAAAAAGATGTCATTTTCATTTGACGCAGCTGCGGCGCAAGGCGCAGTTATTAAAGTAATTGGTGTCGGCGGTGGTGGTGGTAATGCCATCAACCGTATGATTGATGAAGGAGTCGCTGGTGTCGAATTTATTGCGGCAAATACAGATGTCCAAGCGCTCAGCAGTTCAAAGGCTGAAACAGTCATTCAATTAGGGCCAAAATTGACTCGTGGATTGGGTGCTGGAGGACAGCCGGAAGTTGGCCGTCAAGCAGCTCTTGAAAGTGAAGAAGTTCTTAATGAAGCTCTTTCTGGTTCAGACATGGTCTTCATTACTGCCGGTATGGGTGGCGGTTCAGGAACAGGTGCTGCACCTGAGATTGCTCGGATTTCAAAATCATTAGGCGCTTTGACAGTTGGTGTTGTAACCCGTCCATTTGGTTTTGAAGGGACGAAGCGTAGCAATTTTGCGGTCGAAGGCATTAACCAGTTGCGGGAACATGTCGATACCCTCTTAATTATTTCTAACAATAACTTGTTAGAAATTGTTGATAAGAAGACACCTTTGATGGAAGCCCTCAGTGAAGCCGATAATGTGCTTCGTCAAGGGGTTCAAGGAATTACCGATCTGATTACCAACCCAGGTTTGATCAACCTTGACTTTGCGGATGTCAAAACCGTTATGGCCAATAAGGGCAATGCGCTTATGGGAATTGGTATCGGTACTGGTGAAGAGCGCGTGATGGAAGCTGCTCGGAAGGCTATTTATTCACCACTCTTGGAAACGACTATTGATGGTGCTGAAGATGTGATCGTTAATGTCACAGGTGGTATGGATATGGCCTTAACCGAGGCGGAAGAAGCATCTGAAATTGTCAACCAGGCAGCGGGTCATGGAGTGAATATTTGGTTGGGGACTTCTATCGATCCAAATATGGAAGGTGAAATCCGTGTAACAGTTGTTGCAACAGGCGTTCGTGAGGACAAGGTTGAAAAAGTTGCCAACATGGGTAGCCGTCAAGCTCGTCCAGAAGTAGCGCCAAGCCAACCGACCCCGGGTCAATTTGATCGCAGCTATGATATGGCTGAGCCCGTTGAGATGCCAACTGTTACCCGTCCTCGTCACAATGATGGTGCAACTATTTCACCATTTGGCAACTGGGATCTTCGTCGAGATCAAATCACCCGTCAACCAGAAGCTCCAGCGGGATCAAGTGTGGAACGTTATCAAGATCATTCCGATTCAGAGGATGATGAGCTAGAAACACCACCATTTTTCCGGAACCGTTAACATGACCTTTCACGATCAAGCCCAGCTTGTCAAAAAAGAGGTAGCTCAGGCGCTTACGCAGGGGTCGCAAGCAGCCGAAAAGTGTGATATTATAGCTGTTACAAAATATGTTGATGCTAGAACTACACGAAAGCTTGTTGAGGAAACGGGTTTTCACCATTTAGGTGAAAACCGTGTACCTCAATTTCTTGCTAAAAAGGAGGAGTTGGAAGATCTATCGATTCGCTGGCATTTTATTGGCAGTTTGCAAAGGCGAAAAGTCAAAGATGTCATTAATCAGATTGATTATTTCCATGCTTTGGATTCCATCTCTTTAGCAAGAGAAATTCAAAAGCGAGCGGATCAGCCAATTGCTTGCTTTTTACAGGTTAACCTTTCTCGTGAAGAAAGCAAACACGGTTTTTTCCTAGAAGATGTTGATCAGGCTTTAGAAGAAATAGCTGATTTAGACAAGATTCGATTGATTGGTTTGATGACCATGGCGCCAGCAGATGCAAGCCCATCGGAAATTGAAGACCTCTTTAGTCGAACCCGTGTCTTACAAGAAGCATTAGCAGAAAGAAATATCCCTGGGATGCCCTTTACTGAATTGAGTATGGGAATGTCCTCAGACTATCAGTTGGCGGTAGAACAGGGAGCCACTTTCGTTCGAATTGGCAGCCTTCTTTTTGAATAAGTAACAAAAGGAATATTATGGACAGAGTACTCGATTTTTTTAGAAATATTGGTGTCTATTTAAAGGGACTGTTTGTCGAAGATGAAGGTGGATTCCAAGAGGAAAACCTAGAGGTTATCCCGGAAGTGGGTCCGAAAGACAATCCTAGTCCAATAGCCCAGGCACAAGTGGAAGACAAGGCAGAGCGTAGTACCCTTACAAATCTATCCAGTCTACCTCAATCCAAGGCTTCTGAAGGTACCCTTTCTCTCCCTCAGAAGTCCCCTGTCAACCGAAATACAGAAGAAAGAGAAACAAAAACAATGAATACAAGTAGACCACAAAATATCACAGATTTACATGCAAGACAAGAGGAATTGGCTCGTCAGAACAGCCAAGGAGCTCCAGCAGAAAAGCACGTTATTTACGTTCGTTATCCACGTCGTTATGAAGAAACGGCAACCTTTTTGGATCTCCTCCTTCAAAACGAGAGTGTCTTGATTGATTTCCAATATATGACAGAAGTACAGGCACGTCGTTGCTTGGATTATTTGGATGGTGCGCGTTATGTGTTATCAGGTGATTTGAGAAAAGTTGCGAGTGGTATCTACCTCTTGACTCCTTCCAATGTTGTCATCAATATTGAAGATCTTCAACTGCCTGAAGAAACCAATAATCAAGCAATCGAATTTGACTTCGATATGAAACGGCGCTAATGAATATTTTATATTACCTCTACCGAACCCTCTATCTATTTCTTAATATCTTGGATTTGACCTTGGTAGCCTATATTATTCTCTCTTGGTTTCCCGGTGCCCTAAGGACACCGCTCGGTTACTGGTTGATTCGAATTGCGAATCCCTTGGTGCGGCCTTTTCGAAACCTACCTCTCCAATTTTTAGGATTGGATTGGACCGTTTTTGTCGTTTTAATCTTATTAAATCTGATTCGTGACCGTCTGCTTCCGTTTCTTTTCTTGTCATGGTAAAAGAACTAAAAAATTTAGCCCAGCATGTAACAAAAGAGGATCAGCTCTTTTTAGAAAAAGCTTGGGAGTGGATTCAACGAGTTGAAGACCAGTATGTTCCGGTCTTAAGCGATTTTTTAAATCCTCACCAAGTGAGTCTGGTTGAAAATTTAGCCAGTCATCGGGAGCTCAAGCTGTTTGATTCGGCAGATGTCTGGCCTAGTGAGCAATCGCGTCTCTTGCTGGCTCCTAGTTACTATGAGTTAGATTCAACTGATTTTGAGTTGGAATTGCTGGCCATTCGTTTTCAGAGTCAGTTTGGGAAATTGACCCATCCCCAAGTTTTGGGGAGTTTGTTGCATCAGACAGGTCTTGATCGGCGAGTTTTTGGGGATATTTTAATTGGCGAGAATCAGGTTCAAGTCTTTGTTGAGCGGCCCTATGTTTCGCTGATTACCCAAGAGGTTCGTAAAATCGGTCGTTTGGGTGTCACTATTTCTATCAGTGCGATGGAGGAACTTCTCCAATTGGAGGAAGAGGTTCAGACAAAAACGATTTTCTTAGACAGCCTTCGCCTGGATCGCCTGGTTGCTTCTGCTTTTCAATTGGGCCGAAGTAAGGCGGCTCAATTGGTTAAGGCCAATAAAATAAAGGTGAATTATCAGGATCGAAAGGAAGTTTCTTATCCCATCAAGGCAGGAGATATGCTGAGTATTCGAGGTAAGGGAAGAATTTATGTTGGAGAATCCATAGGTCTTTCAAAATCTGGTAGAATAAAAGTGGAATTAAAGATACTTGCACGTAAATAAGGAGAAAATATGGCACTTACAGCATTAGATATTCGCAATAAATCGTTTTCTACAAAGTTTCGTGGTTATGATGTCGATGAAGTGGATGATTTTTTGGATGTTTTAATTCGGGAATTTGAAGATTTAACACGTCAGTTAGCTGCTAAAGACGAGCAGATTCGGAATTTGGAAGAACGTTTGCTTTACTTTGATGAAATGAAAGATTCCTTGAGCCAGTCCGTTCTGATTGCTCAAGATGCAGCAGAAAAGGTAAAACAAACGGCTTCTGATGAGTCTAACAATATTATCCGTCAGGCTGAGCAAGATTCGCAACGCCTCTTAGATGATGCTAAATTCAAGGCCAATGAAATTTTACGTCAGGCTACGGATAATGCTAAGAAGGTGGCGGTTGAGACGGAAGAGTTGAAAAACAAAACCCGTATTTTCCACCAACAAATCCGTTCGGCAGTGGAAAGTCAGTTGAGTGTGATTAGATCTCCAGAGTGGGAAAATATTCTGAAACCAACCGCTTCTTATGTCCAAACCAGTGACGAAGCCTTTCGTGAAGTGGTTGTATCAGCCCTTGGGGAAGACCAGGCGGTGGCCCATGACGAGCCAATTGATATGACCCGTCAATTTTCACCGGTAGAAGTAGCTGAATTGCAAAACAGGATTGCCTCTGCCAACCAAATGGCAGAAACACAATCCTATCAAGGATTGGCTGCAGATGTAAATGCGGCTTTAGATGCAGTTGATGCGACGGAAAAAGAAAGAGTCGATCTTTTATAATCTTTTAAAAATTCCATGAAAACACGGTTGTGTGAATATATTGTCAGCGAGTAGGAGATGGTGTGAGTCCTACAATCCCTGTTCCCACGATTATCCTTTCATGTTTTCTGTACTGAACTATTAAATTAGGTATGGACGGGTCGTTCCGTTATCAACTAAGAGGGTAACTTGGGAATTGTGAGCCCAATTTACTGAAGTAAGGTGGTACCACGCTTTGTCGTCCTTAGGGAAGAGACAGAGTGTGTTTTTTTATAGAAAGGGAATCAAATGAAATTAAAAGAAACCTTGAATTTAGGAAAAACTGGCTTCCCCATGCGTGCTGGCTTGCCCACAAAAGAACCTCTCTGGCAAGAAGAGTGGGACAAGGCTGACTTGTACCAGCAACGCTTGAAACTTAATGAAGACAAACCGACCTTTGTTTTGCATGATGGTCCTCCCTATGCGAATGGAAATATCCATGCAGGTCATGCCCTTAATAAAATCTCCAAGGACATTATCGTGCGTTCTAAATCCATGACTGGTTTTTATGCACCATTTGTTCCAGGTTGGGATACTCACGGACTGCCAATTGAACAGGTTTTAGCCAAGCAAGGGGTAAAACGTAAAGAGATGGACTTGGTGGACTATCTAGAGCTTTGTCGGGAGTATGCCTTGGGTCAGGTTGAAAAGCAAAAGGCTGACTTTAAACGCCTAGGTGTAGCAGCAGATTGGGACAATCCTTACGTCACCTTAACGCCAGATTATGAGGCTGCCCAAGTCCGCGTCTTCGGAAAAATGGCTGAAAAAGGCTATATCTACCGTGGAGCTAAGCCTGTTTACTGGTCTTGGTCATCAGAATCTGCGCTTGCGGAAGCGGAGATCGAATACCATGATGTGACTTCAAACTCACTCTACTATGCCAATAAGGTTAAGGATGGTAAGGGTGTTCTAGACACCAATACGTATATCGTTGTCTGGACCACAACACCATTTACCATCACAGCTTCTCGCGGTTTGACTGTTGGTGCAGATATTTCTTATGTGCGGGTGCAAGCAGCTGGCGACGATCGTCATTTTGTGGTGGCAGAAGAATTGTTGGATCGTTTAGCTGAGAAATTTGCCTGGGAAGATGTCCAAGTGGTCGCTCGTTATACGGGTAAAGAGCTGGAGCATATTGTGACAGAGCATCCATGGGATACTGAGGTTGATGAGCTGGTCATTCTTGGAGACCACGTTACGACGGATTCCGGTACTGGGATTGTCCATACAGCCCCTGGATTTGGTGAGGATGACTACTATGTCGGAGTTGCCAATGGACTGGAAGTAGCTGTGACCGTCGATGAACGTGGAGTGATGATGGACAATGCCGGAGCTGATTTTGCAGGTCAATTCTATGGCAAGGTCTTACCGACAGTTGTTGATAAATTGGGCAACCTTTTGTTGGCTCAGGAAGAAATCACCCACTCCTACCCATTTGACTGGCGGACTAAGAAACCGATCATTTGGCGGGCTGTTCCGCAGTGGTTTGCTTCCGTATCTGATTTCCGTCAAGAAATCTTGGATCAAATTGACCAAGTTCAATTCCACATGGACTGGGGACGCACACGTCTTTACAACATGATTCGTGATCGTGGCGATTGGGTCATCTCGCGCCAACGGGCCTGGGGTGTTCCGCTTCCAATTTTCTACGCAGAAGATGGAACAGCAATCATGGAGACCGAAACAATTGAGAACGTGGCGCAATTGTTCGAGGAGCACGGAGCTTCTGTTTGGTGGGCTCGCGAAGCCAAAGAGCTCTTGCCAGAAGGTTATAGTCACCCAGGATCGCCAAACGGTGTCTTCACCAAGGAAACCGACATCATGGACGTTTGGTTTGATTCCGGTAGTTCTTGGAATGGGGTTCTTCGAAATCGGGACAATTTGCAGTACCCAGCCGACCTCTACCTCGAAGGTTCGGACCAATACCGCGGTTGGTTTAATTCTTCCTTGATCACCTCCGTTGCTAATCATGGCGTTGCTCCTTATAAACAGCTCCTTTCTCAAGGATTTGTTTTGGATGGTAAGGGTGAAAAAATGTCCAAGTCGCTAGGAAATACCATCTTGCCTAGTGATGTGGAAAAACAGTTTGGTGCTGAAATCCTGCGTCTTTGGGTAAGTAGCGTTGACACCAGCAATGACGTGCGGATCTCCATGGATATCTTGAGTCAGGTATCAGAGACCTATCGGAAGATTCGGAACACTCTCCGCTTCTTGTTGGCCAATACTACTGACTTTAACCCAGCTGAAGATTGTGTTGCATTTGAAGACTTGCGTTCCGTTGACCAATACATGATGGTCCGCTTCAATCAAGTAGTCGCAGCCATCCGGAAGGACTACGATGGTTTCAACTTCCTCAACATCTATAAAACCGTTGTGAACTTCGTGACCGTTGACCTGTCTGCTTTCTACCTGGACTTTGCCAAGGATGTTGTTTACATCGAAGGAGCTAAATCCAAAGAGCGCCGTCAAATGCAGACAGTCTTCTACGACATCTTGGTCAAACTTACCAAACTTTTGACCCCAATCCTGCCACACACAGCCGAAGAAATCTGGTCCTACCTGGAATTTGAAGAAGCTGACTTTGTACAGCTAACAGACTTCCCAGAAGTTGAAAGCTTTGCCAATGGCGAGCAACTGCTGAAAGAATGGAAAACCTTCTTCAGCTTCCGCTCCCACGCTCAAAAAGCCTTGGAAGAAGCACGTGCTGGCAAAGTCATCGGAAAATCCCTAGAAGCTGAATTGCTCGTCTATGCAAGCCCAGAACTCCTAGCGGAGTTGGAAGCCCTTGAGACAAACTTGGCTCAACTCCTTATCGTTTCTAAGCTAACCCTAGCATCTGAGCCAGCCCCAGCAGAAGCCCTCAGCTTTGAAGATCTAGCCCTTGTGGTCAAACCAGCAGAAGGACAAGTCTGCCAACGCTGCCGCCGCGTTGACCCAAGTGTGGGAACCAACAACAATCCAAACCTAGACATGGTTTGTGACCACTGTGCGTCCATCCTGGAAGCTAACTTCCCAGAAGCTGTCGCAGAAGGCTTTGAAAGCCCACAAAAATAACATCAGACTCCTTTAATCTGACTGATTGATACTCGCGGAAGACAAAAAATAACTAGGAAAATCGATTTTGAAATCCGCTGAATATGATTAAAAACCTCCCCTTACCGTGGATAGTGATTATCTTCACTAGAAATGCTGAGGGGAGGTTTTGTTTGTCTGAGGGGATTGGGAGATAGAAAAAGAATCTCGGTTCTATAATAAGTTGTGTGGAAAGCTTGCTCTCCATGCAACTTTTTTTGTAATTCAGAGTGCAAAAAAAAGCAATTTCTAGTAAACTGATAAGTGGAAAAAAACATCAGAATAGGAATTGCTTCATATGGACTATGTTACTCAAAAATTACTCGGAATTCAAGACCTAAACATTACTTTTAGAGAAGATTGGCTTACTTTTCGTAAAGATAAGCGAAATCGTCTTGCCCAAATCATTGAACCCAAATTATTCATACCTCAAACAACTCCGTGTAAATAGCTAAAAAATCATCAGAAATTGCCAAAAAACAATGGCAA